>JAYTMI010000423.1:0-12312 GCA_043728625.1 Saprospiraceae bacterium
GGATCTGTTTTTCCACTAAAAAAAAGAATGGAATCCATTGGATAAATCGCTTCAATGGCGTTATTATCCACAAAAACGGCATTAGAAATAGGTGCTGTACCTGTTTCTGTTCCATCTGACTGCCACAGGCGCGTTCCCGAATTTGTAAAAGTCAAAAAAGCTAATTTGCCTTTAAACTCACGGATAATCGGGCTAATAGTACCATCAATATTGCGAAGAGAGAAGACTTTATTTGTGCCAGCAATTGTACCGTCAGTACGCCATAAACTTGTGATACCGAAAGTGTCTTCTGTTCTTAAATAAATGGCGTTACCGATTTTTGTAAAGCCCCCTGGGTTAGAAGAAAAATCCAAACCGTTTTGTGAAGGTATTTGGTTGATATTTTTGAGCATGAAAGTACCTGCCTCTGTACCATCACTGCGCCATAGTTCAGCCCCATTAGTCAAATTATTGGCAGCAAAAACCGAAATATTACCTAATTCTGCATGACTATTCGTAGACAGAAAAACACCACTGTAGGTCGTCGGACCAATATCTTTGACCAATCGGGTACCTGATGCCGTGCCATCGGTTCGGTAAAGTTCTACTCCCGAAGTGGGTTCTATCCCTGAAAAAAAGATATTGTTTCCAGCTTTGTAAGGAATACCTATAAGACCTTGAGCATTCTTAGGATTAATATTTTTAACCAATACCGTTCCTCCCTCAGTACCATCTGTCCGCCAAAGCTCTCTGCCTTTTGCATAATCCATTGCCGTGAAATAAAGTTTATCTCCCATTTGTATAAACTGATCGGGGAAAGAGGACAAATGCTTTTCGGAATAAATGTCTTTGAATAATCGTGTGCCAGCAGCTGTACCGTCACTAATCCATAGTTCCGTTCCGTTTGTCGTATCGGCTCTGGAGAAAAAAAGCTGACTCTCTAATGCTTGTCCAGTACTTGAAGTAGTGGATGAAAACCAATAAGTATTTATCTGAGGCAAATTGGGTGCAACTTTTTGAGTACCGTTTTCCGTACCGTCCGACACCCATACCCCTTCCCAACTCAAAGTCGCATACTTGTCTTTGAATCCAATACTTTTAGCTCCATACGTGTTAAGGAGGCTTGAACTGAAACCCGGTGTCAAGTCTTTTACCAAACGTGTACCTACCGCTGTGCCATCACTCTTCCATATTTCTGTACCACTCAATCCATCGTTTGCCCAAAAATAAAGGGCATTGCCAACGGCTGTCAAATATTGGATTTGTAAGGCATTTACTGAGGGGTTGATGTCAATCATAACTTTGGTGCCGTCTATTGTGCCATCGGATTCCCATATTCTTGCACCACCACCGATACCACCAAAATAAACTTTATCGCCCAAGCCTACGAATGATTCCACAGTCAGTGTTCTGCCCGTTATTAAGGTATCAATAGCTTTCGTACCCGCTATTGTGCCGTCACTTGTCCATAATCGGGTCATGGCAGGGTTATTATAGTTACTCTCTGTAAAATAGATTCTATTTTTATAAAAACTTGGACGATTTGAGACATTATTAAAGCTCGTGCCAATCGAGTATGTACCAGCAGTTGTCCCATCCGTACGCCACAAGGTGAAAGTATTATCAGGATTGGTCGTTCCCATCAACAACTGATTGAATAGTCCCGTTTCAGGCATATAAGTAAAAGTAAGACGTGGTAAATCTATCATTTTGGTTGTCCCTGTGGTTGTGCCATCGGTTTTCCAAAGTTCAAACGTGGGGTTTGGCGTGGTGTAGTTGGCAACTCTGATAAATACCGCAATCCCGTTGAGATTGAAAAAAGCAGACATCAAAATGCCCGTTTCTCCCGGCTCGAAGTCCTTTATCAGCTGCGTTCCTGCCTCCGTCCCATCGCTGACCCATGGCTCTGTACCATGCGTTCCGTCATTAGCATAGAAGTACATTTTATTCCCAATAACAAGGATAGATCCCATGTTTGAGCCGATGCCTGATAAGTTGACATCTTTAACAAGTGATTGAGCAGAAAGAGGGGTTGTGAAACCCAAGCAAATCAAGATAAGGTAGAGATGAATTTTCATTGTATTTGTTATTTTAAAAAGTTAAAAAAAATATCGTTTTGGTCTCTCAAGATGATATTAACGGGGTAATTTCAAATCACCCCGTTAATGCTTTAAAAATCAATACTTTATAATTTTCTCCGTGCGTATCTCATCGGCACTGATGAGGCGAAGAAAATAAGCCCCTTTAGGCAAATCCTTCATGAGGAAAGTCTCTGTACCTGTTTTTACTGAGGGGGTCTGTTTTTGAATAAGAATATGCCCACTCACATCTGTAAGCGTTAAAGTCAATATACCCACTGTTTTTAATTCATAAGCCACCGTCAAATCTTCGTTGGTTGGATTGGGATAGACACCGAATGAGATTTTCTTAACGGGCTTTTGCATTTCGACAAGAGGTTCACTTCCAACGATACGACGTATGGTTATATCATCCACCAAATATTCTGTATTTGATGAAGCGGTTCGGAATTCAATGCCACCGATACTCGTTAGGTTGGACGCATTCGCCGCATATGTTTCTTTGCCGTCAACGGTGACTGTCCACCGTTTGGCATTGAAATCGAAGCGCATTTTGACTTCAATCCATTTGTTTTGTGGATAGGTTTTGTACGTATTATCGGCGTTCCAAGCTGTTCGATTGGTATGCAACACGACATTGGCGATGCTTGAATTGATATTGCTGCCGTCAGCAAGGACAGACATTTGCACTTCGCGGTCTTTGGGGACATACATCCACATCGAAATCTCATGTACGCCGCTTGTTTTTTTATCAAATGTATAAGCAATATCTGTTTTATCTTTAATCAAGATGGCTCTACCGCCGCCGTGATTGGTGAAACCACCCCAAAAACCGGTCAGCGAAGCATCGTCATCCCCCCCCTCTGTACCACCACTGTAATTGGTACGTGTCCGCCAGTTGATGCTTTTCGTACCGACTTTACCATCGCCATACCAGTCGAAAATTTCGCATTGGTCAGCACCGCGTTCGCAGAAAAAAGCACCCATCGGACGTATTTCGCCACAACTAATGCAACTGTTGAAACAAACAGCAGGCACCGCCATATCCCATTGCCCAACAGTCAGGCTGCGGTCAAAAGAGCCTGAAGTATTGCGGCTGCCACAGCCTTCGGGTACGCTTTCATTTTGTCCCCAGCTGTTGCCATTCATGAATTTATAGCGGACGGTTGTGTTGCGTGGAATTTTCATGGTGGCTTCATAAACATTGTTGCCGATAGCCGTCATACGCACCGCGTTAGGTCGCCAAGCATGATAATCGGAAGTAAAATAAATGCCATTTGAAGACACTGTTTGCCCCGTCATGTCCACCCGAACAGTCACATTGCGTATAGTGGAAGGCGACAGATTACCTGTGAATTTGAACATTTTTCCTTGAATACCGCCCAATAAAAAGCCAGCTGCCCACCCTTCAGTAGGACTTAGAAATGTAACACCTGAACTTTTTGGTAAGGTGTCTAAAGTGAAGTTTTGTCCCCCATTCGGGGTTGTGGTCACGCCTCGATTGTAATGTCCAATAGCAAAAGTAGAATCAGCACCCGGTACATAGCTGCCCGTCCCTTTAGAATCTACCACCGCGCTGTTGCCACTTATGGTTTGCCATGTCTCACCGCCGTCTGTTGTGCGTATGGCATTGGCTTCTGTACCAATAGCACCGCCGGGATACAAAGGGTTGTAGTTTGTAAAAGCAATACCGTTGCGGTCATCCCAGAAATTGATACCCACAAAACCCGCTTGCCGAGTAGTATCTCTCCGATATGGTGTGACGATTTCTCGAAAAGTCAGCCCTCTATCATCGGACTTAAACAAGCGATTGTAAGGATAAAATGAGGTGAAAAAGTATGTATTCGGTGCAATGAACGCGGCACCGCCGATGATACCAATTTCATCTGCGCCCATGACCTGCGGTGCTGCATTGTTTCGCACCCAATGATTGCCGCCATCTCGTGTGGTGAAAATCACAAATCGCCCGGTTGCATCAGGGTCACCGATGACGATGCCATTTTGTGCATCAAAAAAACGAATATCATCAATGAAACCAAAAGGCTCAAATGAAATGCCGTTGTTGGCTTCATTAAGAACAGTCCAACTGACACCACCATTGGTTGTACGATAGAGATAGGCTGCACCAGAGTTAAAATCTATTGTGCCAACAAATGCGTTGAGCGCATCAAAAGTATAGACATTTGTTGCCAACTCTGCGGGTGAAGTCGGATAAACAGCCGAACGCTGCCAACTTGCTCCACCATTTGTGGTGCGAATGAGAAAATTACCGTTTGTTGCGTTCACGTTGTAGTCTTTATCCCAGTCAATCAGTGTTGTCCAAACCACATCCTTTGAAGGTGTGGACATTGTGTAATGGGACAAAGTGTTGGGCAAACCTGTATTCACTGCTTGCCATTGCGCAAATAGAGAAAGGTGTAGAACGCTACATAAAGCGATACAACCCAATTGTTTAGTTGTCATAATGATGTTTTATTTAAAATGTGGAAAAATAAGGCTCCGAAAAAACTGAGGAAGCAACCTTCGTCGCTACCCCCTCAGTATGCCAAGTCTGAAAAAGAATTTTCATTTGGTTTTTACAATCTTCCGCGACAAACTTCCCGTCGGGTTCGCAATCGTCACGATATAAGTCCCCGATGGAAACTGTTTGATATTCAGTGATTTGTTGATAGTGGAAACGTCTTTAAAATCCTCGGAATAGACCAATTCGCCTAATAGGTTGTTGATATTCAGTCGAAAAGAACTCGCTTCTTTGTAAGTGAATTGGATGTTGAGTTGGTCTGCGGTAGGGTTCGGTGATAGCTTTATATCGGCTTCCAGTACGGATGGAGTCAACAAACCTGTCAAAGGAGAGCCTGTGTAGCGATAAATCGTAGAGGGCGTTGTCGCACTGTTTTTATGCCCACCGCCGTAGCCTATACGAGGATTGAGAAACTTTACTTTTGCGATGGGTGCTTGATTGTCTATTTGAGTCCAAGCAACGCCTTTGTCTCGACTTAAATAGGTGTTAAAAGGTCCACTGGCGTTGTTGCTCCGGGTTGTGACAATAATATAATCAGACTCTGGCACAAAGGTCGCATCAAAAACTGCTTGATTGTTGAAAGGTGTATTGATAGGTGTTGACCAAGTTACCCCACCGTTTGTTGTGGATACCATTCCAGAGTTATAAGCAGACCCTACATAAAAACTGAAAAAACAGATACCCAAACCGTGTCCTTTTGAAAACGCCAGCACATCTATAACTGGAAAAGGGCTTGAATATACTTGCCAGTTCTCCCCACGATTGACTGAACGGTATATCCGACCAAGCGATGTACTGAACCAAATGGTATCACCTGATACTTGATATATTTCGTTAAAGCCTATTTCAGTGCTCAATGCATTAGGTACGTTATTGGTAGGTACACGCACCCATTTATCGCCGCCATCGATGGTTCGAAATATTTCAAAAGCATTATTGGTAGGGTCGCCCATACAAACGCCTTCGTTGGCATTCCAGAAATAAATCCAATCAACAAAGCTCCCGTTTGAAAAAGCCGCCGTTCTTTGTTGTTTCCAACTACCACCCCCATCAGTAGTTTTGAAAACCTTCCCGCCAGCACCATAATTAAGACATGTTGCCCAAGCTATTAGATTATCAACAGCTATCAAACCCGTAACGGAGCCACCCGCACCCGCATCTATGGTACTTTGTTGCCAAGACTGTCCACCGTCGTTTGACCGAGCAACTGTAGTGTTGCCATCTACATACGTCCAATACGATTGGCTATGAAAATCGCCGCCATAGCCCGATGCCCAAACCGTGTTGTTATCGGGCGCGCTGATGTTAAACATTTGAACGTTCATCGGGATACCTACTTTTTGAGCTGTCCAAGCTTGAGCATGAACGGAAACAAAATTCATGCATTGAAAGCATAGAAAGAGATAGATGTTTTTCATAAGATTTTATTTTAAAAGGTGAAAAATTGTTGAATATGGTCTGTGAACTAAAAGGCGTCGCAGCCCGTCACCTACTGCGACGCCACAGAAAGGGCTAACAAATGTTACTCTACTTTAATGAATTTCCGCGACACACTACCCGTCGGGTTCGCAATTGTTACGATATAAGTCCCCGATGAGAACTGTTTGATATTCAGTGATTTGTTGATAGTGGAAACGTCTTTGAAATCTTCGAAATAGACCAAATCACCTAATAGGTTGTTGATATTCAGTCGGAAAGAACTCGCTTCCTTATACGTCAGTTGGATGTTGAGTTGGTCTGTTGTTGGGTTGGGTGAAAGGCTCATATGTGCCTCCAATACTGAGGGGGTCAACAAACCTGTCAACGCTATGCCGTTGTAGGAAAAGATTTTTGCTCGAACGAGTGAATTATTAGTCGTACCCGAATTGAGATTGCCGCCATAGCCGATGATGCCCAAAAGACCTTTCTTGGGGTCAGTCGCACGGATAAATTCAGTCGCAAGTATGCGCTCAACCGTATCAATGACAATCCATGTTTTGCCTGAATCACGGCTCAACCAAGTATATTTTGATTTGATATTGCTGACTTCGCCTGTCATGACGAAGTAATTGGATACAGGAATGGCAGCTAATGTAAGCGATGCAAATTTTCGATTTGTTGGCGAGATATCTACCCACGTTTTACCCGAATCAATCGAACGATTTATTGTCGTAAAAAACTCTTTTGTCGTACTGTTCCAAACATGACTCGCCGTCAAGCCGACCATATTTTTAGCAAAAGCAAACCGTCCCCCACCTGGCAAAGTACTGGCTTGCCAATTGTATCCGCCGTCAGTTGAACGAAATATGCGTCCTGTACTCGTACTAAACCAGACATTCAAGCCTTGCGTCGTATATCCGTTTTGGTAACCAAATTCACCAGCCTCAGGGTCAGGTATATTGGCGCGGGGCACACGTACCCATGTTTGTCCTGCATTGCCTGTTTGGTAAATTTCAAAATAGCCGTTGCGTGGGTCGCCCAAAACCATGGCTCGAGCAGGTGAAAAGAAATGAACGAAGTCCACAAAGCTCGAATCGGGCGACAATGGCACACCTGCATTTGTCCATGTTGTGCCACCATTCGTCGTTTTATAGACAAAATTGCCTATAAGAAAGTCATAAACGGAAGCAAAAGCCGTATTGGCATCTAATCCGACGATATTACTGATGTCTTGTCCACTTGTACCGGGTAAGGTACTGGCTGTCCAAGTTGTACCGCCGTTGATGGTGCGATAAACCCTGCCAGTCGCATTGTAATTCCAAGAACTGTCGGCGATGTCCAAATTCCAACAACCCGCCCAAGCCACTGTGTCGTTGACAATGGAAATATCAGCAATCGAAAGTGAATCACTCCCCGGTAAGGTTTGTGCTTTCCATGTTTGCGCATGTGCGTTTCCTGCTAAAAACAAGGAGAAAAAGAGGATTTTGTAAATGTTTTTCATTTTAAAAAGTTTTAAAAAGATTAGAAAATTGAGTTTTTGTAAAAGAACGCCGTTGTAATATGCGCTTTGTCCTTTTGACCAACAGTGTACAAGCCAAGAGAACCGTGTAAATCAATGTGGCTGTCATAATCGTCTTCATTTTTAGTTTTTGAAAAAAACAAGGGGCTGCCGAGTGCAAGCCGCACAAAGCGACCCCTCAGTATCTAAGTATGAATTAAAATTTTAGGACTATATTCAGAAATGGACAAGGTGGTTAGCCCTCCCTTTAAAGTATAGTATAACCTTATGTTGGTTCAAAACTACTTGTAAGTCGTCATTAAAACATACCCTATGTAGTGCCATTTTTAACAATCTAATAGTTTCTTTTCTGTTAAGTATTGTGCCGCCCGTTGCGCTGTGCCAAATTGATAACAGAGTAAACTATTGGCTTTGCCCAGAATATTTTTATTGTAGTCCAACAGCGTGTAACGTTTCTTTCCCATGATCTCGGCGGTATCATCAACGGATAAACCTGTTGCATAGAGTTTGATGATTTTGATTTCAATCGGTGTGAAAAATTGCTGAATGAACTTGCAAAAATGCAGCGTTAAACGAGCCGTTAAATTGGATTTTGGCGCATGGTCAAACGTGACGTGCGGGATAAAAGGGCGCAACGTATAGTCATTCCATTCGCCACCATAGTGATAGGTGTTAAAAAAAGAACACAGTTGCCCATTGGCATCCAATCGCAACGGACGGCTTTGTTGATGAAACCAATGATATGTACCGTCTTTACGGCGCAAGGGCAATGGAATATGATAGGTATGGCTCAACGGACGCACTCTCGGACTCAATTCAGCCGCCGCAAAAGCGGTGGCGCACAATGCCCAAATCATATACATTTTGAAATAATCGGGATGTATCAATTTAAAAAACTCCGTACAAGACAAATCATTGGGCATCCCCAACGCCTTATCTATTTGGTGGAGCCAATCCAATTCAAGCGTTTTCTGATTGACGACCATATAAAAAGTGCAATCCGAATGTTGAAACTGACTTTGATATTTGATGTTTTTCAAAAAGGCTTCGTATGTCTCTTGTGGCATATCCACAGGCTCACCGAGTTTCACCGCATTCTCGGAATAGAATTGGATATGTTTTTCCAATGTTGCCTCAAATTCAGACGGCGAATAAATGTTATGTCCCATTGTCATTTTCATTGATATTCAAAATGTCAAAATAGTAACACTTTTATTAGTACATACTTTTGCAGATGCGTTAGACAGTTTTTCCATAAAATCAAAAGTTTTTCGCTTCTACAAAAGCAAACGCACTGATGTACCCCCCCCCTTTACAAAGGCACTTGCACTCTTTACAAGGGCGCTTGCATACTTTACAAGGGCACTTGCACTCTTTACAAAGGCACTTGCACTCTTTACAAAGGCGCTTGCTTTCTTTACAAAGGCACTTGTACTGCGTCAAAATTCCTTGTTTGTAAATGAATGTGCGTTGGGAAAATGTTCATTAAACTCTGTCAATTTACAAGAATTCAATTCACTCCCCCTCAGTATCACCGACATCTCGGCAATCTGGTATCAGAAAAATACAATGCTGTTTATTTGGAAAAATGTGAAGCAGTTAGTTAACGAAACTTTCTTTTCAACCACTCCCGCCAACTATTCAAAGCATCGGTTCGGTTGCGGGCATGGAGTTTTTTGTAAATCTTATGAATATGGTGTTTGACCATCGCTTCGCTGCATCGAATGGCATCAGAAATTTCAGTATAAGAAGCACCTGTATCGAGTAATTTTAGAATCCGTTCTTCGGTTGCCGTCAGTTCCCAATCCGCTTCTGGAATGTTAGGCGTTTTATTCGTTTTTTTTTGAAAAAGTTGTAAAATACGTCTGGCTATACGCGGTGTCATAGGCGAGCCACCATCAGCAATTTCTGACAAAGCTGCTAATAGTTTATCATCTGACGTGCCTTTCAACAAATATCCAACTGCCCCCTCAGTAAGCGCCTCGAAAACAGTATTATCATCTTCAAAAATGGTAAACATCAAAAATTCTGTATCAGGCAACACAGGACGCATTTTCCGTAACACTTCCAAACCATTGGCACCATTGGGCAGGTTGATGTCCAAAATAACGATGTGTGGTTTGAGTTCTGGTAATTTCAAAAGTGCCGTATCGCCATTGTCATAAGCACCGACGCATTGAAATTGTGTACTACTGTCGAGTAGGTTCTCCAAATGTTCACGAACATCTGCCAAATCTTCAACTATAACGACTGTATTTGGTTTCATCATTTTACACGGGTTTTGCTGATAACTTTTATTTTCTGCTTGACTGACCATTTTCCTTGTCTTTTTTCTTTTGTTGAAACAAAGGTCAAGGTATTGTCAAATAAAAGTGTGATTTAGGTCGCTAACTTTCGTTAGTTATACGAATAATGGGTTAAAATGCCGTTAGGCATGGTCTATTGGTAGAAAATGGTAAAGAAATGTTCAAAAGTGGCATAGCCACGACATATCGAAATCAAAATATGCCATCCCTCTGGGATTTAAAACCTCTTTTATGGCTTTTCTACCGATAGACCATGCCTAACGGCATTTTAATCCATTATTCGCATTCGTTTCAGATAGGCAAGTTGAGAAAGACCGTTGTTCCTTTTCCAACAGCACTTTGAATACGACACGTTCCCCCAAGACGTTCTATGCGTTGGTGCATCGTCCGTAAGCCATTATTGCCTTTTATTACTGAGGGGTCAAAGCCGCGTCCGTTGTCAATGATGGTCAGGTGTAATTTTTCCTTGTATTCAATCGCTATGATGACTTGACTCGCTTGTGCGTGTTGTGCAATGTTCCGAAGAGCCTGTTTGAGTACCAAAAACAGATTGTGCTGAATTTTGCCCGATACTATTTTGTCCGAAGGTATATTATCAGGTAAATCAAATTGGCATTTAAGACCTGCATCACGACAGAAATTATTTGTCCACACACGGAAATCCACCAAAACATTGGTCAATAACTCGTCTTTGGCGTTCATATCCTTGATAATTTCATTCATACCGTCCAAAGCATCTTTTGCGGCTATCGAGAGACTTGCCAAAGGGTCCTCCTCTACTGTCCGCAAGGACTCCTGTGGAGAGGGGGTCTTTTTCTTTTCTTCCCATTGCGTTTTGAGGTTTTCAGTCATGTATTTGATGCGTACCAAGTCTGCGCCTAAGTCGTCGTGCATTTCGTCGGCGATGCGTTGGCGTTCGGCGTGGATGATGCGTTTGCGCTGTTGTTTTGTATAAAACCATGCACTTAATGCTGCAATAAGTAAAATGAAAAGCCAAAACCACGGCTTTTGCCATAAGGGTATTTGAATGGTGTCATCCATGTTCAAACTGCTATCAAGGGGCAAATTCGTCGTTGCTATATCTACTGTCGTTGAATCCGCAGCCATAAGTGGTAACCCTTCGTATTTCACGATTTTAGGAAAATCGGGGTCGTGATGTACATTCAACATACCACCCCAAATAGCCGTTGGCGAAGCATAAGCCATAGTAAAGGGCGCCATTCGAGAAATCACTTCCCAAGTTTTACCCAAATCACGGCTGATATAAGTTGCAAAGTTTTTGGGCGCAATAGTGCTTAAGCCATTGGTTAAGTGAAAAGAAGCAATGATATAGTTTGATGGAGGGATAATTTTCATATCCATACAAGCACCTTCGGGTTTCTTTAGTGGGTCTATTTGAAGGTCATGCCACGTTTTACTGCTGTCCCGGCTTATTTTAAAAAAGCAGTCATCGAATTTATTCTTTTGTTTATTCCAATTACAGTTCGAGACAATGCCTATGCCATCGGGCGAAAAAGCTAGGGTATACATTATCGGTAAACCTGTTGCGCTTGCTGTCCAATGCATCCCAGCATCGTGTGAGGCAAAAACGCGTCCTTTGTTCGTCCTGAAATAACAAGTATTACCGAAAACATTAAATTGCATTTCTAACCCAATCTCATCGGTTAATATTGGTGGCATAGCTGATTCTCGAATGCGTTGCCATATTTGACCGCCATTCAATGTAAAATAAATCTCAAAATAACCATCACGAGGGTCGCCAATTAAAATGCCACTGGTATTCGACCAAAAATGCATATCATTCAAAAAACTCTCGGTCTGAGAAAAAGGGGTTGGCATCTCAATCCATGTTTTGCCACCATCATTTGTTTTAAAAAGTTTAGTGCAAGTCCCCGAAAACATCACCCAAGCTACCTTATCATTTAAAGCGACAATTTTGTTAATGAGATGTGTGCCATTGAAAGGGATTGTTCCTTTTTCCCAAGTTTTGCCTCCATCTATCGTTTTGTAAAAAATGTTTTTATTCGTAGCGTTATATATCCAAAGCGAATCATTAAATCCCCAATTAATCGTCGAAGCCCAACAAATACGCTCATTGACAGGATATAATTCGTGGATAGAGAAAGTATCATTGTTTTTGAGTTGCGCTTGCCATTTGCCTTTCCATTGGGCATGGATAGGTGCTGTCAAAGCGATGACTGAGAGCAAAAGCATAAAAAGTATCTTGGGTGTTTTCATCAGACTTGCTTTAAGTTAATAATTCTCGGCTAAGTTGCTAAGGTAGAAAAAAGTATTGAAACAAAGAAACGCTCATCGAACCGCACTTTGCTCCCCAATACTCACAAACCCCGACCAAAAATAAGGATGACATGCCTCCGCCGTATGCGTCTCCAAATAGGTCAACTTCGCTTGGCGTAAGGCTTCGTTTTTAGGCTGCCCCCGTTTGAGGTTTTGGTAGAAAAACACCATTAAGTCTTTGGTTTTGGCATC
>JAYTMI010000424.1:0-3148 GCA_043728625.1 Saprospiraceae bacterium
GTTCCTGTATTAAACATTGTATTTATGCCGCATTTTGAATGGTCGCCCATGATAAGCCCTAAGAATTGCATACCTGTACGAGCAAAGCTACTTTTCGTATAATCCCACAATTTCACTTCTTCATACGTGTTTTTAAGGTTTGAGGTGTTGGTATCTGCACCCAAATTGCACCATTCGCCAATCACAGAATTGCCGAGATAGCCATCATGAGCCTTACTGGAATAACCGAAAAGAACGGCGTTATTGACCTCACCACCTACTTTGCAATGCGGTCCAAGTGTTGTTGCGCCATATATTTTTGCACCCATTTTCAAAAGGCTGTGTTCACACATAGCTAATGGACCGCGAACAAGGCAACCTTCCATAATTTGGGCATCTTTTGCTATATAAATAGGTCCTTTTTGAGTGTTCAAAATTGAACATTCGACAGTTGCCCCTTTTTCAAGAAAAATAAGAGAAGCATCACCAACAATTTGATTGGTTTTACTGAGGGGGGCAGAAGTGCGCCCTTGAGTCATAAAAGCAAAATCATCATGAATTGCTTTACTATTCAAAGAAAAAATATCCCAAACGTGGTTAATTACGTCAAAAGTCGTTTCTTCTAACTCATATCCAACAAGTTCTTCAATGTCATTGTCTTCCATCAAATTGTGAAATTGCATACGGTCAAGTCGCGCAGCAATGAGTTCGCCGTCTTTTAGGAGGGCTTCATTGTTTTTCAAATCGCCAATTAACTTGCAAAGTTGTAAATTGGGAAGCACGGCACCATTGATGACAAAATTCTCCTCACTGATTTCAATAGGATATTTTTCAGAAAGATAGTCTTGTGTGATATAAGAGATTTTTCCAACAAACTGTTGCGCCCATTTTTCACTTATAGTAGAAATACCCACACGGAGTTCACTGACAGGGCGTGTGAAAGTCAAGGGCAAAAGTTGCTCACGGGTATCTGGGTCAAAAAGAATAATGTTTTTCATCTTGCATGATTTTAACAAGTTGTTTCACTCAATCAAATTCTACCAACAGGCGGAATTTGACCGCTAAGGTATCTTGATAGTAGGGACTCAACAAAATACTGAGGGGTAAATTTTGATTCAGCATAAAAAAAAAGTCCTGAACTTGCGTACAGGACTTTTTGAACCATGATTTTAAATCATTCTGTTCACGCTTCAGTCTTTGCAAACTTAGAGAATTTTTTGTTGAATTTATCAATACGACCTGCCGTATCAACAAATTTCATTTTGCCTGTGAAGAATGGGTGTGAAAAGGCAGAAATTTCCATCTTAATAAGTGGATAAGTGTTGCCATCTTCCCAAACCGTCGTATCTCTTGTTGATGCCGCTGATCGGGTCAAAAACATATCGTCACTTGAAATGTCTTTGAATACGACCAAGCGATAATTTTTCGGATGAATATCTTTTTTCATAATTATATTTTTTTCGATTGAATAAATTGACTGCTCAAAATTGCGGTGCAAATGTACAGTTTTTTTTCTTTTGAAAAAGAACAAATTCGTTTTTTTTACAAAAAACAATGAAAGATACCTTCATGACAGAATAGCCGACGATTCGGAACATGTAAAACCACCAGGATCTACGCCCTAATTGAAAAAACCACTGTCAGAGGAACAAAGAGACATACTTATTCAACAAAATAGTTTTGATTAAGGATAAGTTTTAGGTTTCTTAGTATTGTTATCAGGTGTTGAAATAAGTAATGCACAAACAAGTAAGAGGCTGAATAATAGGATTTCGTAATTCATTGTAATTAATTCGTTTTCAAGTGGGAAAATTAAGTTCATAAATGTAAGTTGGGTGCAAGGTACTCCTTGTCAGTTACTTTTGCAAGTAAGAGATTTTAAAATCTTTCAGAAAGAAGGTTTTTTTATTAGGGTACAAAATAAAGTAAAATAATAATTATATATATTAAATGTTGTAATTAATTGATTGTCAATATTTTATATAGACATGATTAATCAATAATTCAAATTTTCATACATAGTTTAATGATAAAAATAATATATTTTATACCCAATTTTTGCTTGCTTAGTTTTATCCAAAAGATAAGTTGATAATTATTTAAAGTATCAAGGTAAAAACTAAGCCTTTTTGTATTTTTACTGAACAACTAATTTTAAGACTAAATTTTTTATAGATTTAACAGGAAAACAACTTATACAGAAGTCGTTGTTTTTAATGTGCCTATTAGATTATTTATTCTCATACATCTTAAACTTCGCTAAACCCAAACGTTGCAACCAATGCGACATCGAAACCCGCAAAACGCCCAAGCCGTATTTTGAACTACGCGCGAAATTAATAGACGATGCTTCTTCGAAATACTTTGTTGGGCAGGTTACTTCGGCAATATCGAAGCCCGCAAAAACGATTTGAGACAACATTTCATTGTCAAAAACAAAATCATCAGAGTTGCCATTAAAATTGATACCCCTCAGTACATCGCTCGAAAATGCGCGATAACCAGTATGATATTCTGACAATTTATAGTTGATGAGAATGTTTTGTGTCAGCGTCAAAAACCGATTCGCAATGTATTTGTACAAAGGCATACCGCCTTTCAAAGCCCCCTTACCCAATATCCGAGACCCCAAAACGACAGGATACAACTCATCGCCGATGATATTAACCATCGCTGGAATCAATTTTGGCGTGTATTGATAATCGGGATGTAACATAATGACTATGTCACCACCCAACTCTAAAGCCTTGTTGTACAACGACTTCTGATTGCCGCCATAACCTTTATTTTTTTCATGCACAATGACGTGGTTGATGCCGATTTCACGCGCCAAATCCTTGGTATTGTCTTTACTGGCATCATCGCACAAAACGACCTCGTCCACAAGTGGAAACGGGATTTCTTTATATGTTTTTTCTAATGTTTTTGCCGCATTGTAGGCAGGCATGACAACGATGACTTTTTTACCTTTGTACATATTAGGAGTGGTTAGAGGCTGTCTCAAAAGGCAAATCGAAATTTTTAGTGCAAAATATTCTATGCTTTTGGGCACCATGTTCGGGAAACTTTAAAAGTTTGTTGTGCGAACTAAACTTAGGTAGCAAAAGCGTCCAAAAGATTGGTCGATAAGTTCTTTGACATCATGGATAAATTAAGCAAATTTTGTTTG
>JAYTMI010000425.1:0-8667 GCA_043728625.1 Saprospiraceae bacterium
TATACGCTGAATAAATATGACATAGACAACCTCGATATAGTGCCTTTGTGTTTTCAAACAGGTTATTTGACCATTAAGACGCTTGATCCTTTGACGGAAGAAATGGTTTTGGATTATCCAAACAAAGAAGTTCGTGAAAGCATGTATCAATTTATCATTGACGACATAGCCAATACTTCACGACAGATGCACACAGGTTCGACTATTAAAGATCTCAATCAAGCCTTATTGACCAATGACTTGTCCAAAGCAAAAACGATAATCAATGCGTTATTGGCGAGTTTACCTTATGAAACCTATAAAAATCAATCCGAAGGTTTTTATCATGGTTTATTGCATTTGATTTTCAGCTATATCGGTATGTTTATCGAAAGCGAGCCACATTTGTCAAATGGTCGAGCAGATGTTGTCGTGCAGACCCCTCAGTATATTTATATTTTCGAGTTTAAATTCAATCATACAGCAGAAGAAGCACTCGACCAAATTAAAAATAATCATTACGCAGACAAATATCGAGCAACCGAAAAGCCCATTTTCGGCATTGGTGTTAATTTTAATGAATCCCAAAGACAGATAGATGGGTGGTTGGTCGAGACTCTGTAAAAAAACATGATAATTCAGTGAAACAAATCATACAAGACTTAAAATCAGGAGAAACCATTCTCGAAGATGTACCCGCGCCGATGATTCGACGTGGGTGCGTTTTGATTAGGACACACCGTTCCCTCGTTTCCTTAGGCACAGAGCGCATGTTGGTCGAGTTTGGCAAAGCCAATTTCATTGACAAAGCCCGACAACAACCCGAAAAAGTCAAACAGGTTTTTGATAAAATCAAAACCGATGGCTTACAACCCACGATGGAAGCCGTTTTTAGAAAACTCGGCGAACCATTGCCTTTGGGTTATTGCAATGCGGGAGAAGTTGTCGGGCTCGGAGAGGGCGTAACCGATTTTCAAATTGGCGACCGTGTTGTTTCCAATGGACACCATGCCGAAGTGGTGTGTATTCCTAAAAATTTGGTCGCTAAAATTCCCGATGGCGTTTCTTACGAAGATGCGTCATTTACAGTAATTGGCGCAATTGGTTTGCAAGGCATTCGCCTCATCAATCCGACTTTTGGCGAAACAGTTGTCGTCACAGGCTTAGGGCTTATCGGTTTGATGGCAGGACAAATATTGGTTGCCAATGGTTGTAATGTCATTGGTCTCGATTTTGACCCAACAAAAGTAGCACTCGCAAAATCATTTGGCATCAAAGCCTATAATGTCGGCGATGGTACAAACCCAGTGACTTTGGTTGAAAGCCTCACCAATGGCATTGGCGCAGATGCTGTTTTGATAACAGCGTCCGCCAAAACAAATGAAGTCATAGAACAAGCTGCCAAAATGAGCCGCAAACGCGGACGTATTGTCTTGGTGGGTGTCGTCGGTTTAGATATTCAACGGTCAGATTTTTATACCAAAGAATTGTCGTTTCAAGTCTCTTGCTCTTATGGACCTGGTCGTTACGACGACAGTTATGAAGAACGCGGAAACGATTACCCCATCGGTTTTGTCCGTTGGACAGAAAAACGAAACTTTGAAGCCATTTTGACCGCTGTTGCCAATAACCAAATCAATGTTGCACCGTTGATAACAGAAATCATAGATTTGCCGAATTACAATGCGATTTACGGCAATATGAAAGGTTCTAAATCCATTGCTTCGATTCTCAAATACGATGTTTCCGAAAAAAATGACCCCCTCAGTACAACCGTTGATTTAGACACGACAAGGTCTTTTTTAGGACAAAAAGGCGTTTTAGGCATCATCGGCGCAGGTAATTTTACAGGTTCGACCATTGTGCCGAATCTGAAAAAACTCAAAGCACCGATTAAGTACATCGCTTCGTCAAAAGGTCTTTCAGGCACTATTTTAGCCAAAAAGCATGGCATCACTCATTCTACAACCAACTATCGAGATATTCTCAACGATGCCGAAGTAGATGCCGTTTTGATTACAACACGTCATGGTGCACATGCTACGCAAGTCATAGAAGCCTTAAATGCAGGCAAACACGTTTTTGTAGAAAAACCATTAGCCTTAACTTTTGATGAATTAGATGCCGTTGAAGCGGCTTATCAAAAAGCTCATACAACGCTGACGGTGGGTTTCAATCGTCGTTTTTCACCATTTATGGTAGATGCTAAAAAACAAATCGGTGGTTCAAATGCACCGATTAATGTGATAGCCACCATGAATGCGGGTTTTATTCCTGCCGAAATGTGGGTACACGATATGCAAAGCGGCGGCGGACGTATCATAGGAGAAGCCTGTCATTTTATAGATTTGATAACGTTTCTAACAGGCTCGCTTGTCGAATCGGTTGTGATGAATGCTTTGGGACCCAATCCTGCTGAAAATACAGACAATGCGTCTATTCTCTTGCGTTACAAAAATGGCTCAACGGGCGTTATCAATTATTTTTCAAATGGTTCAAAAGCCTATTCAAAGGAGCGCATAGAGATTTACAGTCAAAACCGCACTATTGTTGTGGATAATTTCCGCAAATCCGAATATTTTGGCTTCAAATCGTCGGGCATGAAACGGACGCAAGACAAGGGGCATTTCGAGCAATTCCGTCTTTTTGTTGAAAATATGAAAAATGGTGGTGAAGCGACCATTCCTTACGAGCAAATAATCAATACATCAAGAGCGACCATTGCTGCTGTTGAATCTTTGAAGCAAGGAAAGTGGATACCTGTGCGTTAACTCATACAACAATCAATGACCATTCAAAAAATCAAACTTTACTACAACACCCTGAAACACCTACGGCGGAAGCAAATAGCTTACCGCCTTTTCTATTTTGTGCGGAATCAGTGGCGTAAAATGGTTGGTTTTTCGTATGAAAAAAACGTCGAGGAAAACGTTCGGGGAACTTTAGAAGTTCCCCGAACGTCGTCGTCTGCTCTCTTTTTAGAAAACAGCATCTCTTCGCCGTTTTCCTATTCAAGCAAAAATGCTTTTACGTTCCTCAATTTAAGCAAACAATTCGACAACGATATAGATTGGGAATTTGGAGATTACGGCAAATTATGGACATATAATCTAACGTATTTTGATTTTTTAAATCAGAAAAGCGAGGATGATGATTTTACACCCATTTTAAATGATTTTATCCAAAAACAACCCAGCCTAAAAAATGCCAATGAGCCATTTCCCATATCACTACGCGGTATTAATTGGATAAAGTTTTTTGTAAAAAATAACATTCAAAATCCCGTATATGACGGTTCGCTTTTCCACCAATATCAGATTTTAGCCGATAATATCGAGTATCATTTATTGGGTAATCATTTGTTAGAAAATGGCTTTTCGATGCTTTTTGGCGCGGTTTATTTTCAATATCCGCCGTTTTTTAAGATTGCAAATGATATTTTAACGAAAGAACTCAATGAACAAATTTTAGAAGATGGTGCCCATTTTGAGTTGTGTCCCATGTACCATAAAATTATGCTGTTTCGAGTCTTTGATTGTTATAATTTATTGGATAGTAACACAATAGATATTTCAAAAGTATCTAAGGAAAAAATATTTAATTTAAGGCAATTGTTACTGGACAAAGCCGTTTTAATGTTGAGTTGGTTAGATAATATGACTTATGAAGATGGTACAACACCCCATTTTGGTGATTCAACGGACGGCATTGCACCGACTTCAAGGGAACTGTTTGAATATGCACAACGACTGAACATTTCTTATAAAAAGATACCCCTCAGTACATCGGGGTTTCGGAAATTGAAAAACGGACAATTTGAATTGGTTGCCAAAGTTGGTAACATTGGACCCGAGTATATTCCTGGACATGCGCACGCCGACAGTTTAAGTTTTGAATTGCGAAACTTTAATAAACCTATCTTCGTAGATATGGGCATCTCGACTTATGAAACAAATGAACGGCGACAATTGGAACGGTCAACGTCAAGTCATAATACAGTTGAAATACAAGGACAAAATTCATCAGAAGTGTGGGGTAGTTTTCGAGTGGGTAATCGGGCAAAGGCAACGATCTTAAAAGACACAGACTCTACATTATGGGCTGTACACGATGGCTATAAAAAAATAGGTATTCGACATGAACGGCAGTTTGTTTTGACCGAAAATAGTCTTGAAATCATAGATAAAACGGAGGAAAATGCGCTTTCAAAAGCCTATTGGCATTTTCCTCCAGAAGTATCTGTGACGATACATAATAACTGCGTCCAATTCGAAGGTGGAGAAATTAAATTTTTTATGACTGAAAAAGATAATTTGTTAAAAAAAAATATAGAACTTGCAGACTATCTTTACCCGTCACAGTTTAATACTTTTTTGAAAGCAACCAAAATCATTGTTACATTTAACGGTACGCTAAAAACACAGATTGATAAAGCATGAAAATTCTCTTTTTGACGGACAATTTCCCCCCAGAAGTCAACGCCCCAGCGACGCGTACTTTTGAACATTGTCGAGAATGGGTTAAACAAGGTGCAGAAGTAACCGTTCTAACTTGTTTCCCTAACTATCCGACAGGAACTGCCTTTCCAGGCTATAAAAATCAATTGTACAAAGTTGAATACGTCGCAGGCATTAAAGTGGTGCGTTTGTGGTCGTATATGACAGCGAATCAGGGTTTTTTGAAAAGGGTTTTGGATTATATCAGCTTCGCTTTTATGGCGTTTTGGGCAGGTTTGTTTATAAAAACAGATATTATTGTCGCGACATCGCCACAGTTTTTTACAGCTTTAGCAGGTGGTGCTTTGGGACTTTTCAAACGTATTCCTTGGATTTTTGAAGTCAGAGACTTATGGCCCGAAAGTATTCGAGCCGTCGAAGCCATGAGAACCCAACGTATTTTGGACGGACTTGAAAAATTAGAATTATTGCTTTATCGAAAAGCAACGTGTGTCGTCGTCGTGACGGATGCTTTTAAAGACAATTTAATCAGACGAGGTATCAAAGCGGACAAGATTGAGGTCATCAAAAATGGGGTGATGCTCGACATCTATAAACCACAATACAAAAATAAGCAGCTACTCGATAAACACGGTTTGAGAGATAAATTTGTCGTCGCTTACATGGGCACGCACGGCATGGCACACAAATTAGATTTTCTAATTGATTCAGCAAGTAAAATAAAAGACCCCTCAGTGCAACTCATTTTTATTGGCGACGGTGCGGAAAAAGCCAAGCTGGTAAAGAAAATCGAAGAAAAAAACCTTCCGAATATAACCATGTTGGATTCTGTCACGAAGGCTGAAATGGTGGATTATATCAGTATCACTGACGTTGCCCTTGTCAATTTGAAGAAATCGGATACGTTCAAGACTGTTATTCCTTCCAAAATTTTTGAAAATGCCGCCATGCGCAAACCCATTTTGCTCGGCGTTGAAGGCGAGTCACAAGACATCGTTGAATATTACCAAGCGGGTTTGTGTTTTGAGCCTGAAAATGAAAAGGATTTCATCGAAAAATTAATGACTTTAAGAACTAATGCGGCTCTTTACGCAGATTGTCAAGAGGGTTGTACCGAACTTGCCACAGACTTTGACCGCATTCGTTTGGCACATGTATTTTACAAACTGATGTGCCGTATTACAAACACAGAAATAGAATTGCCTAAAAAAGTCGAAAAACGGCACGCAGAAGTCGTTTAAGGACTTTTTTTTTACTCAACCCGCATTAAACGCCTTAATCACTGTCGCTGCTTTTCTATTTTGAATCAAAGCCGCTACCCGAATAAATGCGGGTAAAAGGCTACTGCCTAAATTTGTAAACCACCAATTTTCTTTAGAGATTTGTTTATCGAGGTCGGCAATTTGCTGATTGAATAGGTCATTTTCTAAGCCATACAATGTGTTTGTAATGTCCCAAGCCCGATTTCTGAACATTTCCAGACTGAAACGTGCCAATTGCTCATCCTTCCTACCAGCCAACCAATCCACCGTTTTCATCACCACCGACGTTTGTCCCAGAGCTTTTTCCACTTCATCAATCAAATCAGCTAACAGGATATTGATTTCATTAAAATCACGTTGAATTGCCGACAAAGGTTGTCCCGCCGCCGTTTGTGCTGTTGCAACACCCAAATCAAGGCTGATGTGTGCATTCATACCCGCCAACAAATGTTGAAGCATAAATAAAGTGGGGTTTTTGGATGCTTCAAATGTGATTTTCCAAGAAGAAGTCATCTGTTTTCCTTCCGTGTATGCTTGATGTGCTTCTAAATACCGATTGGCAAACACCACATCTAAACGTTCCATTCTTGCGCCATCGTCGAACCGACCGACTGCGATACCTTGCTCAACGTGTAAAGTCACCTTGCGATACAAAGCGGCGAACATCCCTAATTTGTTGTTTTCGTTGATACATCGCTCGATGATAATGTCTAATTCAGAGACGACTTCTCTAATATTTGATGCAGGTATTGCCATCTTAATGAATAATGGATAGTTGATAATTCAAAGAGTTGAAAACCCCTTTGTTGTTACAATACTTATTGGCAAACGATTTTCAATTGAGTATAAATTTTACCCCCCTCAGTATAAATGCGAAAGTAAATAACTATTAGCTCAATTTGTTTAAAATTTTTGCATCATTATTTTTACGCGTTTAAAGCAAATCTGGTGAATACCTAAACCTAAATGATAGATATTTTTCGCAATATTGTAGCCAAATTAAACAACTTATCCGCAATATCATGAAAAAATCATCAATTTACATCGCTTCCGTTATTTTATTTATCCTTTTTGCTATTTCCATCAAGGCACAAACCATAGATCCGTCTATTTTGCAAAAACCTTGGAAAGCCTCTTGGATAACCGTTCCCGACGAACCGACTCTGGGGTATGGCATATATCTATTTCGCAAAACAATAGATATCACATCAAAGCCAACAACTTACGTTGTTCATGTGTCTGCCGATAATCGGTATAAATTATTTGTCAATGAAAAACTCGTTTCGTTGGGTCCTGCGAGAGGTGACATCAATCATTGGAACTTTGAAACAGTGGATATTGCGCCGTATTTAACAATAGGTAAAAATTGCATCGCGGCACAAGTATGGAATGAAGGGGATGTCCGACCTGAAGCGCAAATCACTTTGCAAACAGGTTTTATCATTCAAGGTGCCACCGAATCGGGAAGTGCTATCAATGCCAATAACAGTTGGAAATGTATCCGCGATGACAGTTATGCACCTATAAAAGTAAAACTTTCTGCTTATTATGTTGCAGGTCCAGGCGAACTCATTGACATGAATAAACACCCTAAAAATTGGCAATCTCTTGATTTTAAAGACGATAATTGGAAAAATGCTAAGACTATTGGCATCGGCATTCCGCAACAAATTTTAGGCGGTTATGGAACGGTCGGTGGTTGGCTTCTTGTGCCTTCGACTATTCCACAAATGGCATTGCAAAATGAGCGATTTGTAAAGGTATTGAATGCCGATGACATCGAAATACCCAATGGTTTTCCAAAAACAAAGACTAATATTACCATTCCTGCAAATACCGTTGCCACTATTTTATTAGACCAAACCTATTTGACCAATGCCTATCCAACAATTCTATTTAGCGATGGAAAAGAAGCAAGGATGTCATTGACTTATGAAGAAGCATTGTACACCAAATTCCCTGCGAAAGGTAACCGCAACGAAACAATGGGAAAAGTTTTTTTAGGACGAAAAGACAGCGTTATTTCTGATGGCACAAAAGGGCAGACTTTTACAACGCTTGCGTATAGGACGTATCGTTTTGTACAATTAAGAATAACGACGAAGAGCGATCCGTTGGTTTTAGAAGATATTTATGGCACTTTTACAGGTTATCCGTTTCAATTTAATGCAAAATTGACCTCAAACAGCTCTGAAATGGATAAAATGCTTGAAATCGGTTGGCGCACCGCCCGCTTGTGTGCCGTCGAGACTTATATGGATTGTCCTTACTACGAACAGTTACAATACATCGGCGATGGACGCATTCAAGCCTTGGTCTCTTTGTACAACAGTGGTGACGATAGGCTTGTCAAAAATGCGTTGACGCTCATGGACAATTCGCGGACACCAGAAGGCGTAACCTTGAGTCGGCATCCTTCCTATACCCCTCAGTATATTCCGACTTTTTCGTTGTGGTATATCGGTATGTTGCACGATTATAGCCGTTATGGTAAGGATATAAATTTTATCAAAAACAAACTATCGGGACAACGGCAAATTTTGGACTATTTCAGGCATTACCAACAAGCCGATGGTACATTGAAAGACGTGCCACAATGGATGTTCACCGATTGGGTAACGGCGAAGGACTGGCGTTCTGGCGTTGGACCCCTCAGTAAAGATGGGACTTCTGCTCTTTTGGATTTGCAATTGCTGTGGGCATACCAAGTAGCGGCTGATTTGGAAAGTAAGATTGGTATGAAAGAATACGCCACGATTTATACCAGTTACGCCGACCAATTAAAGACAACCATACAACTCAAATATTGGGATAAAACTCAAAAAATGTATTCAGACCGCCTTGAAAAAGACCTTTTTTCACAACATGCCAATGCCTTAGCGATACTGACGGGTGTGGTTGATAGAGCTGAAATAGCACAATTGGCACAGCAAATATTGTCCAATAAAAACTTAGCACCTGCCTCTATT
>JAYTMI010000426.1:0-3864 GCA_043728625.1 Saprospiraceae bacterium
TTTAAAGTTCCCCGAACATGGTACTCGAACCCCTTTACTGCGTCATTCCGTTTTAGACGACACCGTTTAGGCGTTGGTTTTCCTCAGAATGACAAAAAATATCAGAAAACCTTAAACCGTCTAAGCGGATGCGACAAAGCCGCCGCCAAATCTTTACATCGCTCTTGCACTTCACCTTTTGTTCTATTAGCTTTTGAAAGGCTTTCCAATGCCAAAATCGCTTCATTTTCATTATGATTCAAAGCCAATTGCGCTAAAATGTGGTTAAAACGCAGTTTACCCACATCGTTCGTAACGCTGAAGTTTTTCAAAAAGGCTTGTTGTTCAATAACCGATGCAAACAACGTTTGAGCAGGTGCATATTGTTCCGTCCTCAAATCGGCATGTGCCGCATAATAATCAACCAAAACCAAGCGTAAACTGTCTGTTTCGGGCAAAAGTTCCCCCCTCAGTATATTCAGCTTTTCAAGGGCTTTTTCAGGTTTTTCAGTGAAATAAACGCTAGAAAGTTCTCTCAAAAAGTCATCATTTGACAACATTGAAGCTTCTACCTTATTACCTGCAACACGCGGATCGGCGGGTTTGAAAGCATAAAGACTCACCAATTCTGTTGCTGATTTTAAGGTATTGGCATAGCCAAAAACGCCCAAGACAGCAACTAAACCCAAGAGACATAGGAGACCAAAAGGCGTTTTCACCCAATTCAAAAACCGTTGCCAAACACCTATTTCAGGCTTGGGTTCAGGCAGTTTGCCGATACGTAGCCGCACATTGTCCGCTACGTATCGGATATAATTGTCTTGGGCATTTTCAGTCAAAGCCTTATTTGCCAACCGTTGCCAACGCATGGACTCTTGCAAATCGGCATCTTGCCGAAGTGCCGTTTCAAACGCTTGCTTCTGTGTAGGTGAAAGGATGTCGTCCAAGTAAGCGTCAATCTGTTCATTATAGGCTTTATTTTCCATAACATTTTATCGTCTAAAAAAGAGGAAATTGATCTAAGTCTTCAAATTCACTGCGGTGTCGTTTCATCAAGTCAATCCACCGATTTTTCGCCAGCGTTGCCAACGGTGGAATAGAATCAATGCCGATACCCCATTTTTTTGCCAAAGACTCAGAGTCGGTTTTAAGAATGTCTTTTCGTTTGTCTTTATCCGACTCCGCAAGCGGTGGTCGGAAGTATTTTAAATTCAGTATGTCTCTATCTCGCTCGTCCAATTGGCTTAAGTAATATTTTGACAGTTCAATCATCCGCACCATCGGGTTTTGCGGCTCGGTTTCAGGTATATTCTCCATACCTAAAACAGGTGCCACAATGGTCATCAGTGCTGGTTTGGGGTTACTTATCCCCCGCTCTGCTGCTTCGTTCCCTGCAAGGGCATTTTCCTCATCGTCTTTTTTCGATTTCCGACCTTCTAATTTTTCTAACTCTTTGAAGCAAATATTGTGGCAAATCATCCCAAAATAGTTGCCGCCATGCTGCACTTCCCCCCCCTTTGCCACTTGCTGCACAAACCGAATGACCGCTTCATGAAAAATGTCTTGCCATTCATGCGGTGGATTGAGTTTGCGCTCAAAATTTTTAAATCGGTGGCACGCAATGCGCTGCCAATAACTATCAGCATACACCATTTCGATCGCTTTTTGCAAAGCACCTACTTTAATGTGTTGAAGAAGTGTCGAGAAATCTTGAGCCATTGTTATAGATTCAGTGAAATCGGATTCAAAAAGATAGTGGGCGAGTTTGGCTTTTTTTTAACGATTGTCAAAGAAAAAAAATTTGACGGACTTGTTTGGTGTTATTCTTATAAAAATTTGAAAAAACTTCCCTTTAGCCATTAAAAAAAAACGCTAAGTGGGTACTACCCCATTATCTTTTATAGTCTGAATTTCCATTATTCGGCATCCGAAAGAATCGCTGGAGGATGGAAATCGGATGTTTTACTGAGGGGGCTTACCCCTCAGTATTTCGACCCTGTGTGGCACCTTAAAACCATTTGAAGTAATGTTTTCGTGTTAGGTGTTTAATGAATGTTTGAACACCTAAGGCATTTTATCAAATTTTTCAGATAAATACCATACCCCCCCTCAGTATCAAACAGCTTTTGGGATAAAAAACCGCCATAAAATAGCACTTATTTCAAAGGTCTTTTCTATTAAAAACACTTTCCGTTTGGGGTGCTTTATCCGCTAAAATAGCCAATACATTTTGGACCGTTGAAACGCACATTTTGGTATAAGTCGTGGCAGTCAAGCTGCCAACATGCGCCGTAATGAGTGCTTTTGGGTGGGTCAATAATGGGTCATTTGGCGAAGGCGGTTCGCTTGCTAAAACATCTGCACCAAAACCTGCAATTGTCTTATTTTCTAAGTTTTTACACAAAACATCTTGATTAACAATCGCTCCACGTGCTGTATTGATGAGTATCGCATGAGGTTGCATCATCGAAAAAGCCTTTACATCTATCAAATGGTGCGTTTCTGGCGCATAAGGTAAGTGTATGGAGATGATATCGGATTGCTTAAGCACTTCTTCAAAAGACATATAGTCGTATGCGTTATTAACTTTACTTCTATTCCAATAAATGACTTTCATACCAAAAGCATCTGCAATTTTAGCAACTTTTTGACCGATATTCCCCAAACCCAATATGCCCAAAGTTTTACCGCTCAGTTCATCGCCTTGAAAATGATTGCGCGCTTCCCAATTGCCTGCTTTGACTTCGTTGATGGATTGATATAAATTGCGTTGCAACATGAGCATCAACGAAATGGTATGTTCTGCAATCGTTGCAGCGTTTGAACCTGGCGCATTGACCACCTTGATTTTACGTGCCGTTGCTTCTTTTACGTCCACATTGTCCAACCCAACACCACAGCGTGCTGCCACTTGTAAATCGGGACAAGCCTGCATCAATGCCTTATTCACTTGCCCTTTGCCACGGGTAATGACGGCGTGAATGGGGTTTTCTGCCATGATTTTTGCCAAAGGCTCATCGCCATAAGCGGTGAAAATTTGGACATTATCTGCATCGGTAAGCAAGTCTAAAGCATCATCGGCTATGGTTTCTAATAGCAATACGTTTTTCATGTTGGTAGATACCCCCTCAGTATTTTTTAGTTAAAAAATTGAAAATCAAGTTGTTATATGTTCGGGGAGTTTTAAAAGCTCCCCGAACATAATGTCCAATTCATCATTCATCATTGAGTTTGTGGTACAATGTCGCATTTTCAGATTTATAACCTCTAAAATCGTTGCGCCCTGACACATAAATGCCCGCTTGATAAAGGTCGTCTTCAAAAATAGCAGGGTCAATATAACTGCCCGGGACGGAAGACAATTCAACCAAATTGCCCGAAGGGTCGCGCACAAACATCTGAATCGCCCCATCGGGTAACTGACGAACTTTGCCCCACGGTCTGATGTCAATCACACCTAATTCTTTCATTCTAAAAAAAATGGCGTTGATATCATCTACTTGAACGCAAATATGACCTCTAAAAGAATAGGTGTCGTCCCATTCCGTGAGGTGCAACTGTTGTTCCTCATTGAACTTAAAAAAAGCGGTTGGATAGTCGAATAAAAAAGCGGGTAGCGGTATCAAACCCAATTCATTTTCATAAAAAGTACAAGCCGCTTCGAGGTTACTGACCACGAGGGCAACATGATTAATTTTTACTGCTCTTGCCATGATTGTTGATTTTTGGTTTTAACACATAGCCACATAGGGCACATAGTTTTTGGTTTTTATTTCATAAAAAATTAATTAAGTAGCTCAACTCAAATAAACAGGAAAATACTGAGGGGGGTAAATGATTGATTTTCAACAAATAGCAACGTTGCGAAGGTTCGAACCTTCGCAA
>JAYTMI010000427.1:0-3957 GCA_043728625.1 Saprospiraceae bacterium
TTTAAAGTTCCCCGAACATGGTACTCGAACCCCTTTACTGCGTCATTCCGTTTTAGACGACACCGTTTAGGCGTTGGTTTTCCTCAGAATGACAAAAAAAAAGGCGTTTAGAGTGACGAAAAATTGTCTTTATATCTTTATGTCTTTATAATTAACCATCATAAGCCTTTTGCAAATCAGCGATGATAATCTTCTTCATCTTAAACATGGCTTGCATGACGCGTTGCGATTTAACAGGGTCGGGATCGCCCATCAATTTCATTAAGATGGGTGGCACAACTTGCCATGAGATCCCATACTTGTCTTTTAGCCAAGCACATTGACTCTCTTGACCACCCCCCTCGGTCATTTTGTTCCAAAAATAGTCAACATCGCCTTGTGTTTCGGCATTGATAACAAAAGATATGGCTTCATTGAACGCAAACGCATGAGGCATCGCACTGCCCATAATCGTATGGGTTTGACCATTGAGGCGGAATTGGGCATATTTGACTGCATCTTTGGGAGCCGGCTCTTCTGCCGTATAGCGTGAAATACTGTCTATTTTCGAGTTATTGAAAAGCCCAGTATAGAAATTAACCGCTTCTTCTGCTTGTGCGAGTTGTTCACCAGCAAACATGAAGCAAGGGACAATTTTTTGCCCATAATCCGCCAGTTTGCCCAACATAACTTGCCAAGAGAGTCCAAAACGGTCTTGTCCCCAGCCATATCTGCCGCTCCACGGATAGGTGTCCAGAGGCATCATCACTTGCCCCCCCTCAGTCAATTTATGCCAAGTCGCATCCACTTCTGCTGCGGTTTCGCAAATGACAAAAAAGGATACAGCAGGATTGAATGTAAACATCGGACCGCCATTGAGCGCAGCAAATGATTGTCCTTCGAGCTGAAAACTGGCGGTTATAACCTTACCATCGGGCATACGGTTAAGGCTTTGGATTTTTGAATTGTCAAAAACGGATGTATAGAAATTTATAGCTTCTTCGGCATTGTCATTGAACCATAAAAACGGTGTAATTTTTTGATTGTCCATTGTTTACATATTTTCAACATGATTTTTAAAATTGTTTAAAATTGCTTGCCAACCGCCTTGTTGCAACTCAACAGAATTCTCTGTTTCGGCTTCAAATGTTTCTGAAACTAAGGTCTCATTGCCTTTGTCTGTAAAAGTGACTTGAAGCGTTCGACCATCGCCCATTGTACAAGCGATGGACTTATTTGTCGTAATTTCATCATAAATACCCCAAAAATCAAAGCTAAAACTGCCGTCTTTAGCTGCCATTGTGTAAACAAACTTGCCACCTACACTTAGGTCGTTTTCAGCTTTTGGCGTATGCCAATCGGGGGAGGCATTGTTCCATGCCATGATGTCTTTTGGATTTGTCCATGCGTGCCAGACCTTTTCTATAGGGGCGTTGATGGTTGCTTCAACGGTGATTTTTACTTTTTCCATTACTATTTTGATTAAATTATTTAAAAATACTGAGGGGGTGCTTAGAAAAGAAAATAAAGTTTAAAAAAAGATAAACGTCTTTATATCTTTATACAAAGACGTTTATCTTTTTTGACGCAAAAAGCATTAAAATTATAATAAACAATTTGTTCTATTTTGAATCAAGTTATAAAGACAAAATGTTTTAATTAAAAATAAAAATTTTGATGAAAAAAAAACAGCCCAATCAAGTAAATGAATGGGCTGCCTTATCTGATAATTAATATTTTTATTGCTTAATAAAACGCATAACACGCAGCGTTTCGTTGTTGGCAACATTCCGAGTTGTGATAAAATACATGCCACTTTCGAGGGCAGAAACATCTACAGAAATTTGACTATTGCCTTGCGCCACTTTTTGTTGGCTTCTCAAACGACTGCGTCCAGCGATGTCTGTCCATTCAAAAATAAGATCGCTTTGTTTGTTCATTGTCAAATCTAAAGTGATTGTTGCCGTTTTAGCAGGGTTTGGATAAACCGAAACTAAGTTGATTTTTGTATCAAAAGTAACGTTAACGACTTTTGAATAACGTCTTTTGCCGTCCACGTCCACCATTTCAAGGCGGTAATAGTTTTGTCCAGCAAATGGTTTGTCGTCAACAGCTTGATAAGTGCCTGAACCCGTTGCTTTTACAGTGGTCAAAAGTGAGAAATACTTACCATCGTCTGATTTCTGAACATTGTAGTGGCTAAAACCAGTTTCATTGGCTGAAACCCATTTGAGTTGTACCGCTTCTTTGTTTTTAGCCGCATTGAAAGACAATAAATCAAGTGGCAAGACTGCGGCAGGGAACGTCAACATAAACAAACCGTTGCCATGTGTACCGAGAACCATTTTGTTATCGCTTGGACGTAAACGCATAGCGACCGAGGGTGAAAAGGCAATATCTGTTTCACCAATTCTTTCCCAAACTGTGGTGGCACCGCTCAAAGTCATTGTACCGTAAACGCCCGTAGATGTACCAACAACATAGACAGGCGTAGAACCGGCACGTACAATCATGGCAGAACGTGCTGATGCTAACTCAACAGGTGTTCCAGCAGGACCTTCGACGTTGACCCAAGTAGGCGTAGCGACACTGGCATCGGCTGTGTACCAAACACTGGGTGTTGCATAGTTGGAATAAGTAACTAACAACTCTTTATCGTCATAAGGATTAGAAGCAATACTGCTGACAAAACCCGTTGCACCCGTAGGTGAGATGTTGATAGGTGCCGTTGCGACAGCTCCGAAAGCAGGGTCAGTTAAGCGATAAACTTTACCATCGTCAGTACCCATATACATTGTACGTGCAGCATTTGATGCGGTGTAAGCGGTATTGCCTAAGCCAACATTACGAGATACTGCCATGAAACTGATATTACCCGAAAGGGTAGCGGCAATCCCTGTCATTTCTTCCCAACCTGTTGTAACATCCCCAATAGTTCCGTCAGCAATGGCGGTTGCATTCCGTGTCCGATACAGTTTCTTGGTATTTGTTGGATAATATAAGTGGCTCGTATTGTCAGCGTCCAATAAGAAATACGTTTTAAAACCTTGTGCTTCTCCTGTTGGTTTGATGCTTGAGCCAGTGCCGTTCATTATCCTTGATATACTACCGTTTTGAGTGGCAACAATCACATTGTAGGTTGTGAAGTCTGTGCCACTGATAACCCCAATACACGTACCATCACCACCATGAATTTCCTTTGCTTGTGCGGTACTCGGTTGCAACGTTATGGCATTATCTTGAGCGGCACCCGCTACAAAATCAGAGCCGTTTGTTGGGTTGATATCTGCTCGATAGTATTGATAAGTGATATATCCCGATGTTCGGTCAGTCCATGAATAGCCGCCCGTCGGTCCAGCAGCTATTGCTCCTGTAACGTCCGTTTTACGTAAGCCACCGTCATTACCTACCCACATTGTCACATTACTACCCGGTTCGAAAATAAGAAGATGATTGTCAACGTGTAGGTTGGTCGCATTGGCAGAACCTTGGTCGCCACCGATGTATTTATAATCAGAGGTGCCTAAGTCTAAGCGATAAATTTCAACACCACCGAGAAAGACGATATTACCGTCATCGGGCTTGGTGGTGATACACATATTGTAGCCGCTTTGAAAATTAATGATTTTGGGATCTGAAGTTCCACCCGCGCAAACGCCTATTTTTTGTGAGTGATCTGCCCAAGTCATTCCCGTCGCATCATACAGTTGCAAGCCTGCATTGCTTGTACCTCCGCCTGTACAAGTAATGGCAGTTGTCGTTTCATAAAATGCTAAAATATTAGCCGTATTACCGACATTCGCTAAAGTAATACGCTTTACACCACCTGTTTGTAATTGTGTGGGTGTTCGGATTCTTGTCCATGTAATGCCATCTGTAGAACTATAAACGCCACCTTGAGCACTGGCAGCAGCACCATGTATGGCAGCGTAAAAGACATTGCCAACAGCGTTATAGATGATTTCTGTTGGGTTGCTT
>JAYTMI010000428.1:0-2963 GCA_043728625.1 Saprospiraceae bacterium
AAATAAGGCGGCTGGCAAAGAAACTGTTCCTTTCAATCTGGAGCTATTTAAAGGCAACCGCATATTGTTAGTGAGTGGTCCTAATGCGGGCGGCAAGTCAGTTTTGATGAAATCTATTGGTTTGTTGCAACTGATGTTACAATGTGGTTTGCTCGTTCCTGTTCATGAAATGAGCGAAATGGGCATATTTGAACACATTTTTGCCCATATTGGCGATGCCCAAAGCCTTGAAGACGACCTTTCGACATACAGTTCGCACCTCCAAAACATGAAGGCTTTTTTGAAACAAGCCAATGAACATACGCTCATTTTGATTGACGAATTTGGCTCTGGCACTGACCCTAAAATTGGCGGCGCGATTGCAGAGGCAATACTGAGGGGGGTAAATGACAAAAAAGTAATGGGCGTTATCACAACGCACTACGGAAATTTGAAGATGTTTGCGTACCGAACTGAAGGTATCGTCAACGGCTGTATGAATTTTGATAAAGACAATTTAAAGCCGACCTATAAATTAACGATTGGACGACCGGGTTCTTCTTATGCTTTTGAAATTGCATCGAGTGTCGGTTTAGATTCAGAAGTTTTGAAATATGCTAAAAAACGAATCGGGGAAAATGAGCAAGCTGTTGATGAGCTTTTGGTGGATTTACAGAACGAAAAGCAGGAATATGATGATAAATTGAAGGAAATGGCTGAAAAACAGACACTTCTCGAAAGACTCATCAAGCAATACGACGACCAAATCAAAGACATAGAGTTCCGCCGTAAAAAAATGAAACTTGATGCTAAAGAGTTTGAATTGCAAAAAACTGCCCATTCAAATCAGGATTTGCAACGTTTGATGAAGGAATTGAAGCAAACCAAGAATCTTGAGCAAACCCAAAAACTCGTTCATAAAGTTCGTGAAGAGCAACAAAAATTGGCTAATGAAGTCACCCTTTTGAATGAAGATGTCTATTATTCGACCCCCTCAGTACAAAAGCCAATTTTAGTCGGTGCGATGGTTAAAATGCGGTCAGGGACGGCTTCTGGTCGTGTTGAAAGTGTGGACAAAAAAGAAGCCATAGTCTTGATGGGTGATATGCGTATGACAGTAAAAATCAAAGACTTAGTGCCTGTAGGCGAACCTTTGGTGGTAAATACGTCGTCGTCGTCCAAACATGATTCTATCACACGTTCTGCCAATTTTGATGCAAAAACAGACTTGCGCGGCCTGTCTATGATTGAAGCCGATCGCATTTTGGAAGCTTTTTTGGACAATGCTGTTGTGTCAAGTGCCAATACTATAAGCATTGTGCATGGCAAAGGCAATGGCGTTTTGAGAAAATTAGTGCGTCAAAAATTAAAGGAATACAAGGAAGTCAAAAAGGCTTTTCACCCCGAAAATGCAGAAGGTGGCGATGGTGTGACGATTGTGGAATTGTAAATAATATTCTTAAAATTGCAATAGACGTATGGACAGCTTTAAAAGTATCCGATACGTCTATTCTATAAAAGGCAATTGCATTAAATACAAATTGACTTTAAAATAAAATTTATTAAGTCAAATTTTTAAAAATAAATATTTTGTTAAGTCAAATTTAATAAAAAATAAATTTTATTAAGTCAATTTATAAATTCGCTATTCCATCGCTTGCAACAAATCTGCCAAAATATCTTCCACATCTTCGATGCCCACGCTTAGGCGAATCAAACCATCTGTAATGCCATTTGCCATACGCACATCTCTTGGAATGCGTAAGTGAGACATAGATGCAGGATGCAAAATCAATGTATCTACATCGCCCATCGTTGGTGCAAGCGAACAGAATTTTATTTTGTTCATAAAAGCCAAACCCGCTTCCAAACCGCCGACTAATTCAAAACTCAACATGCCACTGAATCCATTTTGCAATTGTTTTTTAGCCATTTCATGGTCAGGATGAGACGGCAAACCTGGGTAATTGACCTTCAATACTGAGGGGTGTCCTTCCAGTTGTTGTGCGATATGCAAAGCATTTTCAGAATGTTGACGCATACGTAACGGCATGGTTTTCAAACCATTATAAGTCAACCATGCTTCAAAAGGACTGCAATTTGTACCTGTCAATTTCATGGCAGTAAAGACTTTTTCTTTCATCAAAACCTTGTCTTTTCCGAGTATGACACCAGCCGTTGAGTTCCCGTGTCCATTGATGTATTTGGTTGTAGAATGAATGATGAAATCAACGCCAAACGCAAAAGGTTTTAACAAAAAAGGCGTTGTAAAAGTGTTGTCAATTGTTGTCAACATACCGTTTTCATGAGCAATATCTACCAATTTTTGTATATCCACACAAGCCAAAGACGGGTTTGCCAAAGACTCAAAATAGAGCATTTTTACTGAGGAGTTGCTTTTTATCGCTTTTTCTACGGCTGTAAAGTCTTGTAAATCAACCATTAAGGTCTCGATACCCAAAGGTTGAAGGAGTTTCAAAAACAACTCGGTTGTGCCGCCGTAAAGATTGCCTTGTGTCAAAATCTTATCGCCCGTTTTCAAAACGCCCAACATCAAAGTTGAGATAGCTGCCATACCAGAAGAAGTCATAATCGCAGAAGCTTCAACGCCTGTGCCATAACTTTCAAGTGCTGCGATTTTGTCTGCAATCGCATCAACAGTAGGATTGCCGAAGCGGCTGTACAAGTGCCCTGTTTCTTTGCCCGAAAAAATATCCATGCCTTGGTCAACGCTTTCAAAATCAAAACTGGACGTGGCGTAAATGGGTAATGTGTGAGGACGGGTGGTGCGTTTTTCTTCAAGTTCCTGAACACAGATAGAAGTGAATTTCATTGTAAGTGATTGATTTTTAATTATTTATATTTTTTGTCATTCTGAACACAGTGAAGGAATCTGAATAACAATTTACTCAGATTCTTTCACTTCGTTACTAATGACGCGCTTCGTTTGTAGGAGAGGAACTTTATGTTCGGGGAACTTTAAA
>JAYTMI010000429.1:0-24705 GCA_043728625.1 Saprospiraceae bacterium
GAAGGTCATTCTTCAAAAAAGCAGCGATAGCAACCGCCTTAACGAATCTTGCGCCTTTAACCACTTTTGGAAAAGGTTATGAAACAGCCATAGACAAAACGCCTAAAAATTCTGCACCCGCAGATTTAAAAATTACAGAAATCAAATGTGGGTATGTAAAAGGCAGTCTTTTTGTAAAAGTTCATACCAATCAAGGGATTTGGGGCTGTGGCGAAGGTGTGGATGCGATTCCCGGCACCTATCACCTTGTCAAAAATTTTGAACAAAGAATAAAAGGAAAAAATCCGTTAAATGTACATCGGCTTTTTGAAGACATTCGCCGGTCAGGTTTTTTTCAAGGGGCACAATCGGGTATGTATGTTGCGGTTTTGTCTGCCATCGAAACGGCATTATGGGATTTGGCGGGCAAAGCCTTGAATTTACCAGTGTATCAATTATTGGGCGGCAAATTTCGAGATAAAGTTCGGGTGTATTGCGATACGGCTTTATACCAAAGAACCCTTCCGACGCCTAAAGACTTCGCTGATGCGGCATTAAATGCAACGAAAATGGGTTTCAATGCCCTCAAATTCGACTTAGATCAAGCCAATGATCCCAATAAATATGATGCCTACAATTGGACAGCAAGCCCGATGGAATTGCAACGCATGTATGACCAAATTGCTGCAGCCCGTCAAGCCGTCGGACCCAATATTGACATCTGCGTGGATATGCACGGACGTTACGATGCGCCCACAGGACAAGCCGTTGCCAAGTTATTAGAACCACTAAAACTGATGTGGTTGGAAGAGCCTATTCCTGCTGAAAACGTTGAAGCCTATAAACTGATTACAGAATCTACAAGTACGCCCATTTGTGCGGGTGAAAATCATTATCTCGCCCATGGTTTCAGAAGACTTTTGGAGATAGGTGCCGTGGATATTATCATGCCCGACTTACAAAAAGCAGGTGGATTGGGCGAAGGACAGCGCATTGCCAATCTCGCCAATCTTTATTACGTGCCTTTTGCGCCACACATGGTTGCCTCTTTTTTGGGGGCGATGGCTTCGGCTCATGTGTGCGCTTCTGTCCCTAATTTTTTGATTTTAGAATGGCAATCTTATTTTCATACCGACCCAATGTTCAAGGATATTGTCACGTATGAAGGCGAATGGGTCAATAAAAGCTTTATCACTGTTTCAGAAAAACCGGGCATTGGCGTAGAAATCAATGAAGAAGGCATGAAGAAATATGCAATTAAGGGTGTGCCGTTTTTTGAGTAAAAACGCACCCCTCAGTATCAACGCGTTAAGTTCATGAAAAGAGTCACATCATACGTCCATTCAGGGCGATATTGTTTCAAAAAGGTCTCGTGTCCAGCTTCGGGATATACGCTCATTGTCTTTTTAGTGCTTTGCAGATTCGTGAAAATTTCACTTATTTCCGCTTCGCTGACCGTTTCATCTTTTCGACCGTACATCAAAAGAACTGGACACTGAACGGCTTTCGCATATTTTATCGGATTATGCCCGAATGCCCAAAAGCCATTCTGCACACCACCCCAAAAGACTAAAAGTCCTGCCATTGGGAAAGCAGGCACATTCATTCTATGAAATCTGGCTGCAGTCGTGGCATACATAGACCCAAAAGGATATTCTAAAATGATACCTTTTGGATGCATCTGAAAGTCGTGTTCGGCTTTCAGAATCGCCGCTGCACCCATGGATGTTCCGAACAAATAAATAGCCGATTCGCCTTTTTGTTTCATAAAATCAAAACAGGACTTGACCTCTTCTGCTTCCTTAAACCCCACAGTCGTCTGAACGCCTTCGGAATCGCCCGCACCCATAAAGTCAACAATCAACGCATCATAACCCATTTGCAGAAAAACCTCTACTCTATTCAACATGGTTGATTTTTCACCACTTAAACCATGAAAGAAAATGACCGTTCCTTTTTTGTCAGCCTCCTTTTGAAGTACACTTGCTGACCGAATCCACCACCCTTCAAGGCGTTTATTGCTCTGAATCGTCACTGTTTCATAAAGCCAAGGGGGAAATAATTTAGTGCGCGGCTTTGGATTGTCTATCCCCATAAACACCGTTTTTAGTATGCCACCTATTGAAAGTTGCCTAACATCCTTTGTTTTTTCAATATTACTATCCGTAAAATGCGTAAATTTATAAGCATGAAAAAAGGCAATGATATTCATGAATATGAATACCACTGCCAATGCTTTGAGAGCTTTTCGAATTTTTCTTTTGATTATAATTTTTTTTGTCATTGCCTCTTTCTTATCATGTTTTACTGAGGGGGTCACAACTTCATAAAATCCTCCCCCAAAATCTTCTTTAAATAACGTATCAAATCCACGGCATTGTATTTATTAAAACACATCGGCGGTTTTATTTTTATCACATTGTTTTGAGGACCATCCACGCTGATGAGAATGCCATGCGTTTTCATACGATTTGCGAGATAAGCGGTTTTGTCTGTGGCGGGTATTTTATCTTTTTCGACCAATTCAAAACCTAAAAATAAACCTTCGCCACGTACATCACCGATGATGGGAAATTCTGTTTGCAATTTTCGTAGTTCAGATTTCAAAAACTCACCTATTTCAAAGGCATTTTCTTGCAAATGCTCTTCTTTTATCACTTTTAAGACAAATAAACCTATTGCAGAAGAAACAGGATTGCCCCCAAAAGTGTTGAAATATTCCATACCATTTGCAAAAGAAAGTGCAACAGCTTCTGTACAAGCGACCGCCGCCAAAGGATGCCCGTTGCCAATCGGCTTGCCCATCGTCACGATGTCGGGTACAACGTCGTGGAGTTCAAAACCCCAAAACTTCTTCCCGACTCGACCAAAACCGACCTGCACTTCGTCAGCAATACATACGCCGCCTGCTTTACGAACAGATGCGTAGGCGAGTTTCAAATAATTGTCGGGCAAGTCAATTTGTCCACCACAACTCACGATGCTTTCAGCAATAAAGGCAGATACACCGCGACCTTTTGCTTTGATATTTTCAATGGCTTCGTCCACATGAGCCGCATAACGTGCGCCTGTTTCGCTTTTATCACCTTGATAGAGACCTCTGAAACTATCGGGTAAGGGGACAATATGTGTGTGTTCGGGCTTTCCCTTGCCGCCTTTACCATCAAATTTGTAAGAACTGATGTTGATACAGCCGTTTGTATTGCCATGATAACCGATTTCAAGGGCAATGATGTCCTTTTGACCTGTAATGGCTTGTGCCATACGCATCGCCAATTCGTTGGCTTCGCTGCCTGAGTTGACGAAATGCAATACAGACAATTCTTTAGGCAATTTAGTTGCCAATTCCTTAGCAAAATCGAGAATATTGTCGTGCAAATAACGTGTATTGGTGTTCAAAACCGCCATTTGTTGCTGTCCCGCCTTTACGACTGAGGGGTGTTCATGCCCAACGTGCGCCACATTATTAACGGTGTCCAAATAACGCCTGCCTGTATCGTCAATCAAATATTGACGCTCGCCACGTTCTATTTTTAGCGGTTTTTCATAAGAAATGCTTAGACTTTTGCCCAAATGTTTTTTTCTGAAAGCCAATAATGTTTCATGTGACGCTTTTTCCAAAGGTTTAAGTTGTTCATTTTTAAAAAAAACATTAGGGTCAGGCGAAATAGACGACCACACGTTTATCGTATTCGGCGAAGCCACACCGTTGAAGTTGTTTTCATAGCCCATCAAATCCAAAATAATTTGAAAATGAAGGTGCGGTGTCCAATTGCCATTTTCGGAAGGGTTGCCCAATTCACCAATCTTTTTGCCTTTTTTAAACTTTTTACTGAGGGGGGCATTTTCTATACTGCGTTTGCTCAAATGACCATAAAGCGTATAAAAAACGCCTTTTTTATCGAATTTATGCTTCAAAATAATGAGACCGCCATAATCTTTATCAGCAATATTATAGACTGAAGCGACGACTTCACCATCAAAAAGCGCATGAACAGGTGTTTTTTCTTGTTGCCAAAAATCAATACCTAAGTGCATCGTTCTATATTCATATCCATTATTGCCCTCCTTTTCAAATGCTTTTGTGGCATACAACGGACGCGGTTCTAAATAGCCGCCAGCAAGTAGCGCGTTGGGGTATTCGGCTTCCAGTTGATTGATTTTATTTGTAAAAATAGTTGTATTTTTATATTCGGCATAATTGCCTAAAAACAAACTACTGATACTTAAATTCAATTTATAAACACTTGAAAATGAAATAGTTGGCAATAAATTATGTACGCTTAGTTGTTGTGTTGCCGCCCAATCTTCAAACGCTTTTTGATGCGGTACGGGCGTAAAACCACATGCAGAACGAAATGAAAAGTGTGCGTACTGAGGGGGTATATTTTTCCATTTAAACAACAAATCCCAAGCGGTTTTTTCGCTAATCAATAGATATTCATTGTCGGGTTCTTCAATTTTATTGATCGCTGATTTTGTTACGCTAATCGTCAAACGCATAGCGGTTAAGGTGTAAAGCATAGACAATTCACGCTCTTCTAAAGGAAATTTGCTGTGATAACCCGCCACCAAAGGTAAAGCAGCCGCCAAAGGATCGGGCTGTCCCATGATAGCATACGCCAATGCGACCGCTAAATCGTTGATGGTTTGCGTATAAACCGCGTCGCCATAATCTATGACCGCCAATACTGAGGGGTCTATCAAATCATCAGTGACGATGATATTATTGTCATTGGCATCGTTGTGGATGACGGACTTTCTTAACGTTTTATACTCTTTTTTAAAATCAACAAATTGGTTTAAATAAAAAGTCAAACAGGTTCTTTGTTTATAATTAAAAAGGTTTAAATGTTCAGAAACCCAAGACGCTTGTGCGATGTCCCATTGGAAAGGACGAGATGCGTGTGGGTGCGTAAAATCGTTTAAAATCTGTGTTATTTCACCACATTTTTCACCCAAGCTATACCTCAAATCATCTAATTGAGGGTTGACTGTTGACATTAATCGTCCAGAAACCCATTTTAACAAACGTATTTTTCGTGTTTTATCATAATTATCAAGCAAAACGATGTCATTTTCACCTGTTTTCGTTTTAACTATTTTAGGATATAAAAAATCAGGACTTTTGCTATTGATATGTAGTAACAGTTTTTGTTGAAAATCAAAATTCGTCTCTGACACATCGGGGCGGCTTATTTTTAAGATAAAATTGTCTCCATTTTCTGTTTTAACTTTATAGTTAAAATCTATTTCGCCGACTTGTTTTTGGGCTTTTCCGATGATGCCATAATGCTGTTCGCACAAGGCTTCTACTTGTTCGTTTGTGAAAAGGAGGTCTTGATAGTTGATTTGTTCTTGCATAAAAAATTTTATTAGATTACATGGTAAAACGAGTTAAAACCCGTTAAATTATAAATTATCAGATACATCACGGGTTAAAACCCGTTTTACCATAACCGCTAAGTAATTACATATAGATTTACAAAATCCGACATTTCATAACCAAACGGGTATCTTGCCAAACATTGTCTGGACTGATATACGTGTCATTATTGGGTAGTTCTGTTAAACCCTTTTTTGTGATGCTGTTAGCCATACTCTTTTCAATTAATATTTTGCCCTTTAACGGTGCAAATAAACTACAATTAGCTATTTTCATTGCGACTTTTGAAAAAAAATGGTAAAAAAACTGTATTTTGTATCCTTGTAACAGGATTCAAATTCATACTTTTACCAATTAAAATCAATAGTCATGTCAAAAAGAAAAACACGGAGTTATCACTCCCCCACGACAAGCTCGAATCGTACTTCTAAAGAACCGAGTAAAGCACAACGTGCCAAAGACACGAAAGATGCTAAAAAGTTTTTTATTGTTTTAATCATTGGAACAATACTTTTGGTGTCGTTTCTTTACTTTATTCTTATTGGAAGGGGGTGATTTATTCAATAGCTCTCCATCAGTATAAATGTTCAAATGCCTTACAAGATCTAATTTGTAAGGCATTTCAATCATTTAATAGCGTGTTTTTGAAAAAATGGATACTTTTGTAAAAAACTATTTTTAATTTAAAAAAATCTCAAATATGAATGTTGCAGAAATGAAAATAGAGATGATAAGCATCCTAGCCCAAACTCAAAGCGAAGATAAAATCGTCCAGTTTTATGAAAAAATTCATGAAGTTGTGGATAAACCAGAAGCTGATTGGTGGGACGATTTATCGCCTTTGCAACAACAGCAATTGGTTCATTCGTTAGAGGAAAGTAAAAATCCAGAGAATTGGATTGATTATTCTGATATTAAGAAAAAATATGCCCATTACTTTTAGAATAAAGAGAATTGAATTATCGTTTAACCTCCCTTAAAGTCGTCTATTAATTTTCAGAAGATCAATGTTCAAAAAATTCAAATCGAACCGTTCTCAATCGCTCATTACGCTCCTTTTAGTAGCGATTATTCTCATCGTTGTCAACATCATTGCCAATAGTTTCAACAGCCATATTGACTTGACGGAAGAAGGTCGTTTTACGGTGACAGAACCGACAAAACGGCTTTTGAAGTCGGTCAAAGACCCTATTTTAGTCCGTATTTTGCTCGATGGTAAATTTCCCGCAGGATTCAAACGTCTTCAATCTTCGACGCGGGAAATGCTTGAAGATTTTCATAAAATCAACAGCACTGTCGAATACAAATTTGAAGACCCCTCAGTAATTGGCAATCCTGACGAAAAGAAAAAACGGTATGAGGAAATGGCTAAAGAAGGTCTTGTTCCTATGCGTTTGCGGGTTGTTGACGACAAGGAAAAGACCGAACAATACATTTTCCCTTATGCAATTCTCAATTATCACGGCAATGATGTGGTGGTTAAACTCTTAGAAAATGATGTGCCGGGCATGAATCCAGAAATGTCATTGAACAATTCTATTGCCCTTTTGGAGTATAAATTGTCCAATGCCATTCAAAAATTGATGGAAAATCATAAGCCTTTTATCCTTTTTACGGAGGGGCATGATGAATTGAAAAAAGAGGAAACGGCGGATTTAGAACAAACTTTGAATGCGTTTTACAGAACAGGACGCTTGAATTTGGATAGTATTACGATGATTCCATTCAAAGATTCCTTCAATCGAGTTGATGTTTTAGTGATTGCTAAACCCAAAACAGCGTTTTCAGAAAAGCAAAAATTTCAAATTGATCAATACATCATGGAAGGCGGTAAGGTTATTTGGCTTATTGACCGCTTAAACGCTGACTTGGTAGGTATGCAAAAAACAGGTGAAATGATACCTGTTGATTATCCATTAAATATTGAAGACCAATTGTTTAAGTATGGTGCGCGCATCAATCCGAATATGGTTTTAGATATGCGCTGCGCTAAAATACCTTTGAAAGTCGGTGCCAGTGGCAATGCACCACAAATGGATATGTTCGATTGGTACTACTACCCTCTGGCTTCGCCCAATGACAAACATCCAGTGACAAAAAGCCTCGATTTGGTTTGGTTGCAATTTCCTGCTTCGATTGATACGATTCGGACAAAATCAGATATTTTAAAAACATCGCTTTTGGTTTCTTCAAAAGCCAGTCGGACGCAATTTGCACCGACAAAACTGAATTTTGAAATTCTGCGATACCGTGCGGAACCCGACAAATTCAATAAAGGTTTTCAACCGATGGCAGTTATGCTCGAAGGCACATTTACAAGCCTTTACGAAAATCGAGTTACGACAGAACAAACTGCTGTTTTGCAACAATTGGGTTTAGAATATGCCCCCCTCAGTAAAAATACCAAAATGCTGGTCGTCGCAGACGGTGATATTGCAAAGAATGAATACGATTTCAAGCAAAACGCCATGCTGCCCTTAGGCTACAATCGTTATGTGAATTATAAATTTGCGAATAAAGATTTTTTGCAAAATAGCATCGAATATATGCTCGACGACAAAGGCATCATCGCCGCCAGAAGTAAAGAAGTCAAACTCCGTTTGATGGATAAGGAAATGGCTGATGAGAATGCGACGGGCATTAGATTGGTCAATATTCTTATACCATTGCTTTTGATTGGTCTATTTGGCATGCTGTTTATGTGGCGCAGGAAGAAACGTTATGCGGTTTAGGGATTGGTTATTGGGGATTGGTTATTAGTCCAAAACGAATAACCAATCCCCAATAACCAATCACAAGTTAAGCAAATGCCCCATGGCGTTTTGCTTGGTTTTCAGATAAAAAGCGTTTTCTTCTCTGGGCGCAATGAGGATAGGTAAACGTTCGACGACCTTGATGCCGCCTTTTTCTAAATAATTGACTTTCAAGGGATTATTGGTTAGCAAAGCAACTTTCTTTATATCTAAACTTTGAAGAATGGCAATCGCATCGTCATATTGACGCTCATCACCTTCAAAACCCAAATGTAAATTGGCTTCAAGTGTATTAAATCCTTTGTCTTGCAAATTGTAGGCTTTTAGCTTATTGATGAGACCTATACCACGCCCTTCTTGTCGTAAATAAATGACCAAACCACCTCGTTCAGCTGCTAAGCGCATTGCATAATCCAATTGTTCTCCACAATCACAACGGTTAGAATGAAAAACATCGCCCGTCATACATTCAGAATGAATACGAACGATGGTTGGCTCATTTAATGGGTTGAAACTTTCGTGAACTATAGCTAAATGTGGTGCATTGTCATTGGAGCTACGTGAATATGCAATCATTCGAAAATTACCCCAATCCGTAGGTAACAGAACGTCAACTTGTCTTTTCAAAGGTGTCTTACTCATTTATTCATATTTCTTGCGCAAAGATAGAAAAATCATTGCATTGGTTGAACAGCCTAAAGGGGATAAGGTTCAGATTAAGATTAGAAAAAAGGAACAGCCCTAAAAATGTCTAATGACATTTTTAGGGCTGTGTTAATCGTATTCAAAAAAAAACTTTCTGTTAATAATAACGACGATTTTTTGAAGACGAATTGACCAAATTAAAAAGTGTACCAATAGTGAATGCGATAGCGATGACGTACAGAATAATCATAATTTAGTTTTTTTATTTTTGTGAAGATTCTAAAGTATTTGTTAGTATATTGCTGTAAAGTTAAATTAAATACCCGCTTTAAAAAATAATTTTGACCTGTTTTTTATTTTATTTGACTTAAATCAAGCACCTACTGATTCAATTATGACGCTCAATTAATTCAATCTCTGAATCAACAAAATAAATGACAACAAGGCAGTCGCTTGTGCAATAGAGTCTGCTAATACTTTTCCCCAATCCACTTCTTTTTTATCACTTTTGATAGCCTCTTTTTTCTTTTCAGCATATCCCACAGAAATTATACTCCCTTTTTGAACTTTAGGGTAAATTTTAAAGAGCAAGAAATCCTTTGTTCTTTTGATTTGACCATTTGGATGTTCAACAGAAATCAAACGCTTGCGTCCTTCTTTACCGATGCCTGCTGCATAATTGTCCACATAATACCACGCTGATTTATTACCCTCATAAGCTACGTTGATTTTGCCTGCTGCGAGAATTTTATCGGGATACAAATCAACCATTTGCGTCGCACCACGAATTGTTACAATATCTTTGTTTTTAGGAACATCAATGTTATCCCCCTCTTTTAAGATGATATTATGATATGAAGTTTGGTTTTTTATGGCATCCTCCAGCTTGACTATGACGTAACCAATATTATCTTGATTCCGATATAAAGTTGCACCCGAAGGAAAAGCTTCTGGTGATAAACCACCTGCTCGTTGAATAACATTCATCAAACGTTCGTTTTTATCAATCAAAGCATACTGCCCGGGGTATTTGACTTCGCCTGTGATACTCACCATTTTTTGAAAACCAAATTCAGGAATACTTCTAATAACAATTTGGTCATAAGGTTGTAGTGGAAAATTAACCGCCGCTTGATTATCGAAATCGAGGTTCTTGTCAACCTCTACGGTTGCAACAACTGTTCTAACTTCTTCATTGCCATTGAGTTGTACACGCGAAACGTCCACCCGATTGGCTGCTGCATCAAGTTTTAAACCACCTGAAAGCGTTAAAACATCGCGTAAAGTGAGGGTTTCGTCCCATTTGTACTCACCTGGAATACGTACAGCACCTGAAATACGCACATAGGCTTCATCAACATAAGTCACTCGTGACTGTATCCGTAGTTCGTCATTGGCTTGTAAAAAGATATTTTCATCAGAATTGACGCTTTCTAATGCTTTTTTTAGTTCTATACGCTTGTATTCAACCAGTTTTACATTATTAGGGTCTCGCCGAACGATATAAGCAAAGTCCGTTGCCTCTGGTTTTAAACCACCTGCCAAGTTGACGATGTCGCTGATACGTATCGTTTTTGATGGGTCAAAAGGAAAACGCAAAGGTGTTTTGACTGCTCCAGTGACAAAAACGGAGTCTTTGGTCATAAACTTTTCAGTCGTATATATGAGTAAACGGTCTTTGGGTTGCAGTTTTAAATTGGTTGGGGCATTCGGGTTTTTCAATATGTCGTCAATATTGAGGATCTTCAATTGCAATGTTTGGTCAGAGTTTATGCGTTGCAAATAAGCGATGTCTGTACGAGCTTCTTTTCTTAATACCGCTTTTGTCAATACATCTTTGACAGTCATTCCTTCCGAAATTTCATATTTACCAGGCAAATCAACGGCACCAACCACGTTCGCAAAATTTTCAAAAATAGTCGGAATCGCTTTAACTACCACTGAATCACCGTTTAATAGCTCAAAATCACCACCTCTTCCTTTGAGGTCTTTGTAGTTGACATCAATAAGTTTCTCGCGGTCATTGACAAAACGGCGGACTTGCAAAGTCGTTTGGTAAGCATTTTCTGCTAATCCACCCGCATAAGTTAAGGCTTTCATTAAGTGCTCGCCACCGATTAATTCATATTTCATTGGACGGCGTACAGCACCTGCGATAGTCACGATTCGTTCGGCAACAGGGACGCTGATATAATCATTGTCAAACAGTGAAAAATCGCGCGCTACTGAGGGGTCTATCAGAAACTCATAGACATCAAGGCGTTTCTTCTCATTTGACCCTGCTCGAATGAGCTTGATATTACGCACACTACCAATATCGGTTGGACCACCTGCTGCGATGAGGGCGTTAAAAGCCGAGTTGCCCGCTGAAATCGTAAAGCTCCCTGGACTGAACACTTCTCCGACAATATTAACGACTACAATACGCGTCGCATTGACCGAAACCAAGAAGTCACTCGGCGCAAATGGATAAAAACGTTGGAAACTCGCTTGCAAATTGCGTCTGGCAACGCTCAAAGGCAAACCTTTTAGAAAAACACGCGGCATTCTGTCGGGCTGAATATACCCCTCAGTATTTATCGTAAAAGTTTGGTTGAAATAAGCCACACCAGAGATACTTATGGTCACTTTATCGCCACTCGACAAAACATAAGAATCGGGCGCTTTAAAGTCTTTATCTTTAATAAAACCTAATTTTCCATCTTGAAAAACTTGATGACCATACACCGACATCGGTTCAATACTATCTTTCTTAGTAATTTTTGAAGGGACTTTCAAACCAAAAGCCTCTTCAATAGTAATACCTTTCGCCCTTCTGACACTGTCTCTTATCGCTTCTTTTGCCAATTCAATGGCTTTTTTTCGGGAAATTTTAGGGTCATAAATATCATCTTCTTCAACTTTTCTCTTTTGTTCAAACAGCTTCGTCCGTTTAGCAGGAATCGAATCATCATCAATATCTAATACTTTCCTTTCATTTTTTGTCACCTTGTCTGACTCATCCAGTCTATCATTTTTTTCTGTTTCTGTATCTAACTTTTGCTGTTTCTCTTTCTCTAATTCAGCCACAATCTCTTCGATTTGTTTCTGAACACGTGGTAGGTCTTGCGGACGAATATTGTCAATATCAATACCCTTTTCTTCAAGACGTTGACGCACTTCTTCTTCGCTCAATCCACGTTTTCTTAGTTCTGAATTAATAATGGAGGTATCCACACTGGTAGGTACTTGCTGCGCAAAAGTCGTTTTGGTCAAAAAGAAAGCACAAAACAGAAGGAAAATATATTTTTTCATTGTAAGATTTAATAGTGGATAGTTTATAGTGGATAACTAATAGTTGATAATGGATAATGGATAATTTTTAAACACTCCATTATCCATTAACAACTATCCATTATCCATTATCAACTAAATTTTAAGCATACTGTTTGTCATAATACTGCTGATAATTGCCCGAAGTCACATTATCAACCCATTCTTTATTGTTCAAATACCAATCAATCGTTTCGCGGAAGCCTTCCTCAAATTTTACTGAGGGTGTCCAGCCGAGTTCATTCAATAGTTTCGAAGCATCAATCGCATAACGGCGGTCATGTCCTGGGCGGTCTTTCACAAATGTAATCAGTTCCCTTGCCATGCCTTGTGGACGACCCAATTTCTCATCCATGATGTCGCACAACTTATGCACGAGGTCAATGTTTTTCCATTCATTATTGCCACCGATATTGTAGGACTCTCCTACCCGACCGTTGTGAAAAATCGTATCAATCGCCGTTGCATGGTCTTTGACCCATAACCAATCACGGGTGTATTTGCCATCGCCATAAATTGGCAAAGGTTTGCCTGTCAAAATATTATTGATGATGAGTGGAATCAATTTTTCAGGAAAATGATTCGGTCCATAGTTATTCGAGCAATTCGACAATACTATCGGCAAATCGTAGGTATGGTAATAAGCATTCACCAAATGGTCGCTACTTGCTTTTGATGCTGAATACGGTGAACGCGGGTCATAAGGCGTTGTTTCTGTAAAAAAGCCTTCATCGCCCAACGAGCCAAATACTTCATCGGTTGAAACATGATGAAATCGCTTTGCATTGCCCCCCTCAGTACCCAAGACGTTTTTCCATATTTGGCGCGCGGCATTCAACAAATTAACCGTTCCAACAATATTCGTTTTGATAAACGACATAGGATCAGAAATCGAACGGTCAACATGACTTTCAGCCGCCAAGTGAATAACACCATCAAATTGATATTGCTCAAAAATGTCATTGATGAACGCTTCGTCCGTAATATCGCCTTTTTCGAAGGTGTAATTCGGCGAATCTTCGACATCGCGTAGGTTTTCGAGATTGCCTGCATACGTCAAAGCATCGAGATTAACGATGCGATATTGCGGATATTTATTGACAAACAAACGAATGACGTGCGAGCCAATAAACCCTGCACCACCTGTTATGAGAATTGTTCTTTCAAATTTCATGTATTTCTAATTTTTTAAATGATTTAATCGTTTTTGGCACGCAAAGGTAAAAAGGATTTTGGATTTACAGATGTTTGAGCGAAAATACTGAATGGTTTAATGTTGGTTTTACCATTCACTATTAAAATATTAACCATTAAAATGAAGAAGCGCCATTCACAAACAAGGTGAAAGGCGCTTCATTTTCCCGTGTACGTTGTCATAAAAATCAATATATTGTCTATTTCAAGAAAAGAATATGTCAACATCATTCCTATTGTATGAAGAAAATTTGTTTGCGTTATAAGTATGCTGAATTATATCACCCGCAAACCCACAGGCAATGATGTTAGGATTATCCAATAAGCGATGACCTAAAAACAGGTGAACATCAGAACCACAGACACCTATCATTTTAAGCTTCACACGCACTTCACCTTCCTTTGGTTCTGGTAAATCTATTTGTTTTTGCTCTTTTTGCTTGGGTTTTGTTAAAAAAGCAGCTTTCATCCATCAATTGTTTATACTGTTTTTAAGACATTTAAAATTTCGGAATCAAAGCTACTATATCATAGAGGGTTTCAAAAGGAATGGTTTAAAAGTACCAAAAGTTAATTTGAAAGTACCGAAGTTTTAAACATAGTCAAAGCAAAAACAGAATCAGTACCCCTCAGTAATTCAAGAAAAATCAGTCAATAATCAGTTCATCTGCAAAAAGCCAAGCCGCTTTACCTTCTCCTGCATGACCTTTTGGGCAAACGCCTATGTTTTTAGCATAAATTTTTAAATACCGTTTGGGTTTGGTGTATTCCGAAAAGCGCAATTTTGCTTGCTTAATATACGTTTTTTCAAGGCTTCGGCTGTGTACGAAGTCTGCACGGTCAATGTCTAACCATTCTTTGCCGTCATTTGAAACAGATGCTATAACGTAATCGGGTAGAAAAATCCAAGAGGCAGGTTTGTTCAAAAACTCTAAATCAATAGACCTAAACTTTCGTGGTTCTTCGAAATCGAATATAACTTCCATATCATTGCCTTCAAAGCCTGTCCATTGTGAGTAAGTTTTTTCGCTGCCGCGAATGCCGTTTGTTAAACCACGTGTACCTGATTCGTAGGTGTTTTTAGCAGGTTTGGTCAAATTGTATTTCATACCCAAAGCGGCATGTGGATAAACCGTTTGGGTAACCGTTTTACTAATAGGTCTTCCATTCTGAAAACTAGTCGCTCTAATGGCATTAAAATCTTTAATACCAAACGGTTGCGTATATAAAAATGATTTAATGGTAGGTTGAGAACCATCCGTAGTATAACGAATTTCTGTGTTTTTGACAGAAGAACTCAAATATACTGAGGGGGTCGAATTTTCGGATTTGAAGGCGATGTCCACGTCATAAAGCCGCTTGGCATAGTTGACATCCATGCGGTCGAGCCGGTTAAAATGAGTCTGCAAACGGGATACAAAATCGTCATAATTCTGCCGATTTTTTGGAGACCACAGCACCTCGGCTAAAGCAATGGCGCGCGGAAAAACCATATATTCTACTTGCTCAGTCGTTCCCATATACTCTGTCCATACATTGCCTTGTGCGCCTAAAATATGTTTGGCTTGTTGTGTATTGAGCACTTCAGGCGTTGGTTCAAAAGAATAAGTGTTTTCCAAAGTTACCAAGCCGCCAATAGCTAAAGGCTCGGTTTCGGGGTCTGCTTGATAATAATCTAAATAACAATAACTACCCGGTGTCATAATAACATCATGGTCTTGTTGCGCTGCCGAAATGCCCCCCTCAGTACCACGCCACGACATAACTGTTGCATTGGGTGCCAAGCCGCCTTCAAGGATTTCGTCCCACCCAATGATGCTGCGTCCTTTGGCGTTTAGGAATTTTTCAATACGTTGTATGAAATACGATTGTAGCTCATGCTCATCTTTAAGACCTTCTTTTTTCATCAGGTCTTGGCAGAATGGGCTTTTTTTCCATGCTTCTTTTGGACATTCATCACCACCGATGTGAATATATTTTGAAGGAAATAAATCCATCACCTCGGTCAAAACATCCTGTAAAAACGAAAATGTTTTGTCAGAGGGGCAAAAAACATCTTCGAAAACACCCCAACTGGTTGCCACTTCATACTTTTTTGTAGAGTCGCAAGAAAACTCTGGATAGGCGGCTAATGCGGCGAGTGCATGACCTGGCATTTCAATTTCAGGGATAATATTGACAAAACGTTCCTTGGCATAGGCTACAATATCACGTATCTGGTCTTGAGTATAAAAACCGCCATAAAGCTGCCCGTCAAATTTTTGGGGGCGGTCAGAACCATGCCCTATAAGGGTTTCCTTTCGCCACGCCCCTATTTCAGTCAATCTAGGGTATTTTTTTATTTCGATACGCCAGCCTTGGTCTTCTGTTAAATGCCAATGAAAATTATTCATTTTGTGCAATGCCATGAGGTCAATGTATTTTTTGACAAAACTAACAGGCTGAAAATGCCGCCCCGCATCGAGATGCAAACCTCTGTATGCATAGCGGGGTTTATCCTCAATTTCAACACAAGGCGCGCGCCAAGTCACTTTTGTCCTTAAAGTTGATGTTGAAAACACCTCCGTTGGCAATAATTGCAACAATGTCTGCACGGCATAAAAAAATCCTTGTTCTGTTGCAGCTTTGATATTGATTTGTGTAGGCATTACACTCAATTTATACCCCTCAGTACCTAAGCCTTCTTTGTCTGTTTTCAAGAAAAAAATGACGTTAGTATTTGATTTTGACTCATTTAAATCAATGACAGATACATTAGTACCATCTTTTTTGATACGGTTCGCAAACTGTTGTGCAATACGCCGAATACCTGCAATAGCATTAGGTACGATGATTTGTGTTCGATTCGTAATCGTAAAAGAGCCTGTCACAGGTGTCAACTTTGTCGGTTGTGGCACGATGCTGATGAGAGTAATTTCGTTTTTTGTATTGCTAAGGCTTTGTGCCGTCATCTTTATTATACCAATATACAGAAATACACATAGTAGTAATTGAATTTTCATGAATTTTTTTTGTTTATGAAAAATTGCTATTGTTAAAATTTAATTATTTATAAAACAATGTAATTGATTTAATTAAAAATGTAACTTTTTATAAATTATGCCATATACTAATTATTATAATAATTATATTTGTATTTACATTATTTAAATAATCTACTTTACTCATTTTCAAACTTAAATATCATGACTTTACTTCAGAAAACCTTTAGGGATAAAGGAAAAATGATCAGATTTTTTTTTGTTGGTCTATCTTTTATGGCTGTAACAGCCACACAGGCTCAGTCTTCAGAGCAAGTTGCAAATGAAGCGACAACACAACCGATGATGAAAAAAGAAATAGCTTTAGGGCTTAACGTCGGTGTTACAAATGGACTTGGTTTAGATGTAGCCTATCGTTTTGCAAAACATTGGGCGGGTCGTTTGGCATTCAATTATGCCAAATACACTAAAGAAAACTACACTTACGAAATCGCTTCAACGAATCCCGACGGTACAAAAAACCTTCAAAAACTTTCTTTTGATGCTGGGGTTAAACTAAGCAATTTCGCCTTAAATGCAGAGTTTACTCCCGGTTCTAAGGGCAGATTCAAACTCATTGGCGGTCTTTCCTATTTTCCAACCAATACTATCACTGTAGGTGGGGAATTGGCTTCGACTATTAAGTTCAACGATGTTGTCTTAAATCCAGAAGACTTAGGCAATGGTTTTGTCACTATTGGTTCAAAGCAAAAAATTGCCCCTTTCCTCGGTATGGGCTTTGGACGCACTTTTCCACGCAAACGTATCAACGTTAGCTTCGACATGGGTGCGTATTATAAAGGTGACTACACTGTAGATATAAAGGTAAATCCAGGTGCGATTTTGAAATCAAATGAAGAAAACGGTGTCATCTTAGCCCGCAACTTCAATCAAAATTGGTATCAAAAAGTTTGGCCTGTTATGAATCTTCGTTTGGCTTATCGCATTCTATAACAACAATCATCAATCATATTTTACACCCCATCAGTAATTTTCTAAATAAATCCATTTCTTAAAATTGCAAAAAAAGTATTTACAAATGAAAAATATTTTCACAAAAATTGCAACAGGTATTGTTGCTATTTGCTTATCGGTAGTCTTCGTCGTTTCATGCTCAGTTGAAGATTTGACGAAAGATTTGACACTTTACACGGGTAATTCCTTTTTAGTTAATCCAATTTCCATTCAGGTCGCTGACGCTGCTAAAAATGAATCAGCTCCTGACCAATTAACTGTCACCATCGAGGGACGTGATAAAGACAAAATATTCACCATGTTTGGTGAGAAAAAAATTCGTGCCATCAGTGGTATCGTATCATTAGCTGTAAAGACAGCGGATGCACCGACGGCTGCAAAACCGCTTGAATTTACGCTCGTTCTCAGCGCACCTAATTTTACAACAGTTAGAAAAAGCTATTCATTGACTGAAAGTGCAGAATTAAAAACGGATAAAGTCTCAATGGTTAACCCTTCTGCACCACCTCCGGGTGTATCTGCTCAATCGAGTTCTTTTACAAGCTCTGCAACGGCAGGAACAGCACAAGATGTGGCTTTAGTCTCTCCTTTGTCAAATGGCAAAACAGAACAGGTCAATGCCATGCTTAAGGCAGGAACAAAACCTTTAGCTGCTGACGGTAGTATATTGTCAGGTGCGATTCAAACCCAGCTTATTCACTTTGATACGCGTTCAGAGGCTTCTTTAAGTAGTTTAACAGAAGGCTTTTCTGGTTTGACATTAAAAGAAGGCACAAATACCGGCCAAGTCAATATTGTTCCAGCTGGATTTTATTCAATGACAATGACTGCAGGTACGTCAAAGGTTTCAAAGTTCTCTGAACCTATGGACGTAACAATGGATATTGACCCAGAATATTTCGATGTCACACTCAACCGTAAAATCCAAGCAGGCGACGTTTTAGATGTTATTAGCCGCGATGACGATGAAACAGTTTGGACAGGTGAAACCCAAGCAACGATAGTTAGTGTTAACGGAAAATTGAAGGCAACCTTTAAACAACCACATTTATCGACTTGGGTAGTAGGCAGAACCAGAAAAAACCTTTGCCAAGTATCACTCAAGGTGAGTTCAGATTTGCCAGCTGCATCTACCAGCTCCAGAGAAACAAATTGCTCGATAGCTCGTGAAACTTTCATCTACTTTTTAGTGAATGCACAAAATCCGAGTATTATTTACAAACAAGGAACAGCAACATTAGGCAATGGTGAAGTATTAGACGCAAAAGTCCATGCAGATAGTAAAATAGCAACTAAACTCATCATTTTGGATCAGCAATACAATAGAATCTATACATCTCCTAGCCAATATCTTTGTGAAAATTCGTCTGTTGATTTGAAATCAAGATTGCCCGTAAATAAAAGTGTCGTCGTCAAGCTAAATATCAGTGCTTCTTGCAAAAGTGGCAGTATCAGCACTATATTTACGCCTTCAAACGTAACATTATTTTACAGAGATATGGCAAGCCCTGCAAATGCACCTTTTGGTGGATGGTCACCTCTTATTACTATTGTAGATGGTAAAGGCTGTGCTAAAGGTCTAATTGTTGGCAATACTTATGACTTTGGTTTGGCAGTTCCTGTTTCAGGAACACAATTTGAAATGCAAACATTTTCAAAAGACTTGAAGCAACCAAAAGGTTTGACAATACCAGAAAAAGATTTAAAGATTGATGTCGTCAGTAGTGTCTATAACGTAAATACAACTTTTGAAATCAAAAAAGAAGTTGATGGTTCTTATAACCTAAGTTATGAAAGATACCCTTTACCTGACAATATCTGTTCAGAATTGGACAAAAAATTTAGCGTATTTTTGAAAAAGTAACATGAGGCATATATCTGATTCCGATATTAGGGAAGACAAAAGGCTATCACACATTGGTGTGGTAGCCTTATTTTTTATAATCATACCCTTCAGTAATTTTCCTTGTCTGACACCTACTCTATTTGGGTTATTTCATAAAAATAAGTTCAAACCCTTATAAAAATGCCATCAAGTGCTTCAAAATTTATTTTAATTTCATGAAAATGTAAAATCTAAAAATTTTTATGCACAAAAATTTGGAAAATACAAAACTAAAAGCTAACTTTACATTAAATATTTTTAGAATATTAGGAGTTCAAACAAAATTTTTCTAACCAAAATTCACCGCCAATGAATATTACATTTGAAGAGTTGCGCAGGCTGAAGCATAGTCTTCCAACAGGCAGCGTCAGCCGCATTGCACAGGAACTTAACAAAGACGAACATGATGTTCGCAATTTTTTCGGGGCTACAAAATTTAAAGGAAGCACCGCTGATTGGCATTATGAATCAGGACCCGATGGAGGTATCATCAATGTTCACGATTCAACTATTATTGATGCAGCTAAACGCATTTTACAAGAATCGCACAGTAGTTAATCAGTTTAAATTTGTTGCGATACAAACAAAGAAACGGGAATCTATCATTTGATAGATTCCCGTTTCTTTGTTCTATAAACACCCAATCACTCATTTATTTCAAACTCAACACGACGATTAAGTTGTCGTGCTTCTTCTGTATCATTATCCGCAGAAGGTCTTGTATGCCCAAATCCCTTGTAGCTCATTTGTTTTGAAGGCACACCTTTCTTTTGCAAATACAAATAACACATTTTGGCTCTACTAACAGATAATATTTGATTGTTTGCTGCCTTACCTGTTATGTCCGTATGCCCCATTATGAGAAGCTCGTACTTAGGATTGTCCAACAAAATATAAGCAATTTCATTTAAAATAACATAACTTTCTGGTTTGTAGATGGCTTTACTGGTTTCAAAATAAATAGGTGATATCGTATAATGGTTGCGTACAATATTGAAAGTGTTTTCCTGTGTATCCACAACCATTGCATTTTCAAGATAATTTTTGATTGGTTTTTGTGGTTTCTGAACTGAATTAGGTTTCTCTTGCGTCAAAACCGTTGCTTCTGATTCTGGTTTTGTCATTTCTGTAGGCTTTTTTAGTGGTTTTTCTGAAATATACTGAGGGGGGGTATTTTCTATAAAAACTGGTTTTTCAAGTTTGTTACTCAAAGTCAAACTATCCTTTTTTCCTGATGTTTGGCTGACATCAACAGGTTTTAAAGGAGTCGTATTCGGTACAACAATAACCTTAACCGTATCTAAAGACGTTATTGGCTTGTTTTTACTCGAATCCATAGCAGAACTTATCAACTTTTCTTCAGTCGGACACCCTCTATATCGTCCACTGCCTACTTCGTTAGGGCAAATATCGTATTTGTCGATTATGCCATCTCCATCTGTATCAGGGCAACCTTCATATAAAGTTAAACCAGCTGTATTAGGGCAAGCATCTTTATCATCAGTAATGCCATCGCTATCTCTATCGGGGCAACCCTGTAATTTGGCATCGCCTTTTAAGAAAGGACAAAGGTCGTATTTGTCTGGAATCCCATCTTTATCAGAATCTTTGATATAGCCCAAAGTCTTTGAAAGCCCTACACTGCCGACAAAATACCAATCATTGACGTTCGGGTTCCCTGCAACGCTGATGCCATCAATTTCATCTGAAAAAGCAGGGCGAAAACCGCCTTCAATTGTCAGGTTTGACTGTTGATTGACTAAAGGAATTCGCAAGCCACCGCCAAAAGGAATGATAGCATGTGCTTTAGCATGTAAGGCTGACTTGTCGGCATTTATTCGGAACCCTGCTGTCGTTGGATTAGGCAAAAGTTTATCATTAAAGTTGGTTTTAGGACTTACAATCGCTAAACCACCGCCCACATAAATAAAAGGTGATATGCGACGTGCCCGCATTCTAAAATTTTGTTGACTCACCTCGTCCAAAACAGATACACCAGACGATAGAGAAGAAATTTTCCTTGCAATCCCTAAAAAATGATATTCACCCCTCACAGCTAATTCTGTCAAAGGCGATTTAAACTGAAAATTTCGAGCCACACGCCAAGGTGTTTCAGTAGAATGGCTATCACTACCGCCCAAAACACCTTGTGCCAAACTGATATTCATACCAAAATAATTGCCAAATGAACGCCGAACAAACAACCCTCCTATAAGTTTACTTTCTGAAAAAGCAAATTCAAGGTCTCCAGAATAAGCTGTTAGACCCAACAACAAACCTCCTTCCCACTTTTGCGTGTGCGTAATTGTATGTGCAGCGCTTGTACCATCTTTCTCTTTTTTGTCCTGAGATTCTTGTGCTGAAATATAAGAAGAAAACAATACGAGGAAAAGTATCAAATATTTAGATTCGGTTATCATAGTTCGTTCATTTTTTGTAAAAAATTAGCTCTGCTAATCATCACATTGAAATTATTCTTAAAACTAAAATACAAATAGGATATAAAATGATTTAATGTAAACAAAGGTAAAACTTTATCAATTTTATTAGCTTATTAGTCAAATAATTTATGGGATTTTATTTCATTAAAGATTTTATATTATGGAAAGCACTTTTCATTTTTAACTTTGTCTCTAATAATCAATCATCATGGAGTAGTTAGCTCGTAGAGGCTTACTACTCCTTATTTTAAACTTAACATTCATCAATAATTTTTATGAAAAAACAGTCTTTAAAATTCTGTTTGCTGGCTTTCACTTTCTTCATCTTTGGAAACTGCAAAACACCACAACAGACAACGAATACAAATACGACGACGTTTTCTACTCCTAAACAGTATCAACGTTGGCAACAACGTGCTGAATACACGATGGATGTGGATTTTGACGACTATAAACATCAATATTCAGGCAAACAAACGCTGGTTTATCACAATAATTCGACCGATGAGTTGTCAAAAGCCTTCTATCACCTCTATATGAATGCTTTTCAGCCTGGTAGTGCTATGGATATTCGCAGCCGTACCATTGCCGACCCCGACCCGCGTGTTTCTGACCGCATTTCTAAATTGAAACCAGACGACATGGGTTATCTCAAAATCAAGTCGTTGACGATGAACGGCAAAAAATGTTCTTTCACAACCGAAGGAACAATCCTTGAAGTCAATTTGCCTGAAAAAATAGCCCCCCTCAGTACCGTTACGTTTGATATGGAATTTGACGGACAAGTTCCGCTTCAAATTCGTCGCAACGGACGCATGAATAGCGAAGGTGTTGACTACTCAATGGCTCAATGGTATCCAAAAATGTGTGAATACGATGAGCAAGGTTGGCACGCCAACCCTTACGTTGGACGCGAATTTTATGGCATTTGGGGCGATTTTGATGTTACTCTTCATATCAATCAAAAATTTATGATTGGCGGAACGGGCATCTTGCAAAATGTTGCTGACATTGGCAAAGGTTACGGTACTGGCACACCTATACCCGATGCAAAAGGCAAATTGGCTTGGCATTTTGTCGCCAAAAACGTGCATGATTTTATGTGGGCAGCTGACCCTGATTACAAGCATGTAAAGAAAGTCGCTGACGATGGCACTATGATGCACTTTTTCTATATTCCTTCTGACAAAACAGCCGCTTGGGAAGAACTCCCAGACATCATGGCAAAGGTTTTTGCTTTCAACAGAGACCATTTTGGCAAATATCCTTGGTCTGATTATGCTTTTGTACAGGGTGGCGATGGTGGCATGGAATACCCGATGGCAACTCTGATAACAGGAGAACGTCCTTTGTCCTCATTGGTTGGCGTATCAGTTCATGAGTTGTTTCACTCTTGGTATCAAGGTGCATTGGCAACAAATGAAAGCCTTTATGCGTGGATGGACGAAGGTTTTACGTCTTATGCTTCAAATTATACCATGAATTATTTAAGAAAATTAAAACTGTTAAAAGGTGAAGTTGAAGATGAACCCATGCTCGGCGACGTTGCCAGTTTTTGCAAATGGCAATTGCGCGGACGTGAAGAACCCCTCAGTATTCATGCTGATCACTGTATTTCCAATACAGCTTATAGCATTGGCGCATACACCAAAGGGGCTGTTTTTTTAGAAGAAATAAAATACATCATTGGAGAAGAAAATTTTCAAAAAGGGATTTTACAATATTTCAATGAGTGGAAAATGCGGCATCCAAATCCAAACGATTGCATTCGTGTTTTTGAAAAAATAAGTGACTTAGAACTCGATTGGTTTAAAGAGTACTTCGTTTACACGACAAAACAAATTGATTACGCTATTAATAATGTGAGTGATTCAGGTTCTAAAACCAAAGTAACTATCAAAAGAGAAGGCTTGATGATTATGCCTCTTGACATCATGGTGATTTATACGGATGGGTCAAAGGAGCAGTTTTATATTCCGCTTGACTTGATGCGTGGGGAAAAGCCTAATGAGTTTCCAAAACTAAAACGCACCACCCTACCCGATTGGACTTGGACTTATCCAAGATATGATTTTGAGATTCAATCTGCAAAAAACAAAATTGCAAAGATTATTATTGACGACAGCCACCGTTTAGCTGATGTGAATAGAGATAATAATGTTTGGGATAAGGATAAAAATAAGGAATGATGAAATATGAATGAAAAAAGCGACCCCCTCAGTAAATCGAGAGAAGTCGCTTTTTTCATTCATCATTCATATTTTTCATCATTCATCATTCCTAATTAATTGTCTTCTGTGTCCTTAAAAGAAGCGGCATCAAATAACAATGAGAAACGAAGCGTATTGTCCAATGGACCCCGTTGACTTGAAGTTGGTACGAGATAAGACAAATTGATACCCATTACATTGTATTTCAAGCCCAAACCAACAGTGAAATAACGACGACCACCTTTTTCAGCATGTTCGTAAAAATAACCTGCACGTACGGCAAATTGTTTGTCATACCAATATTCAACGCCTGCCGAAATATTAATTTCTTTCAACTCCTCTTGTCCACCACCTGGCGCATCGTTGAAAGAACCAAACATTGCAGAAACAGGACTTTTGTCTTTCCAAGCTGGTAAGCCGTTTGCACCTCTTACTGTATCCAATGGATTAGGTGTCGGAACTAACAACTTATTGAGGTCGAGAGCGACGACGATGCTGTTGTATTGGTCAAGTGGTATATCCCAAGATGCACCAATACCTAAGTTTTGCGGCAAAAAGTCCGAAGAACGGAGGTAAGTTATTTTATTACCAATATTTTTAATAGCACCACCAATCATCAAAGTTGAAGGGCCCGCAGCCATTTTTATAGGTCTCTTGTAGGTCATTGAGAAATCAACTGCACCTGCACGACCTGATGAAATACGTTCAGAACCACCATCCGGGCTTTGACCCGTTGCTAAATTCGAGTAAATAAACTTAGCAGTTGCACCAACCGCTAAAAACTTGCTCAATTGACGTGAATAACTGACGGCTGTTTCAAATTCACGTGGCGAGCCTTCGCCCAAGACAGACGCATTAAAGTCTGTCCACTGAATAGAACCCAAAGAGAAATAGCGCAAACTTAC
>JAYTMI010000430.1:0-2342 GCA_043728625.1 Saprospiraceae bacterium
ACGACTTGTTTCAATTCTTTTGCTGAACGGAACACTTTCGTCACTTTGCGGTCGCCCATACGCCATATTTCAGTAGGGATTTTAAAATATTCCTTTGTGCCATCGGTGTATTGCAACTCAAGGCAAATAGGCGATAACAAATCGCCTTTCATCTCGAAAGTGATTTCATGGAAATTCAAGCCCGATTCCAAAACCACTTTTTCATCTTTGCTGAGAGAAGCTACGTACTTTTGGTATTCATCTTTGTCCAAAATCGTTGTTTGATAGTCCAATTCATCGCCTGTATAAATGTCACGGATGGTTGGGTCAATTTCGTCTTGTGTTTTGGCAATTGCTTTTTCATTGCGGATGCTTGTGATGTTGCGTGGTGATTTTTTATCTTCTACCTTACGTACAGCCATCTCAACGTCTGGATTTTTAGAATTGATGCGGTATGTTTTTACATTATCAATCGCAATATCTACATTGTCGGTTGTGTAGAACCAGCCACGCCAAAACCAATCGAGGTCAACACCTGACGCATCTTCCATCGTGCGGAACAAATCGGCAGGCATCGGATGCTTGAACATCCAACGACGTGAGTAGGTTTTGAAGGCAAAATCGAACAATTCACGCCCCATAACCGTCTCCCTCAGTATATTCAATGCCGTAGCCGGTTTACCATAAGCATTGTTGCCAAATTGACGCAATGACTCTGAATTGGTCATAATCGGCTCCAATTTGCCTTGATCACCGCGCATATAATCCGTCAAATTGGCAGCAGGTCCCCGACGGCTTGGATAATCACGCTCCCATTGTTGCTCTGCGAGGTATTGCATAAATGAGTTCAAACCCTCGTCCATCCATGTCCATTGACGTTCATCAGAATTGACAATCATCGGGAAATAATTGTGTCCAACTTCGTGAATAACCACTGAAATCAAGCCATATTTCGTTCTTTCAGAGTACGTTCCATCCTTTTCAGGACGACCACCGTTGAAGCAAATCATCGGATATTCCATACCGATTTGGTCAGTATGCACTGAAATGGCAACAGGATATGGATAAGGAAATGTATAATGCGAATACCATTTCAAAGTATGCGCCACCGATTTTGTGGAGTATTTTTCCCACAACGGATTGCCTTCTTTTGGATAGTAAGACATAGCCAAAGGCGTTGTGCCGTCTTCTTGTTTCACTGCCATAGCGTCCCAAATGAACTTTCGAGACGTTGCAAAAGCGAAGTCACGCACATTGTCCGCCTTGAAAATCCATGTCTTTTTAGCCGTTGATTTCGTTTTTTCAGCTTCACGCGCCTCCCCCTCAGTAGCGATAATAACGGGCTCAACAAAAGCCGTTTTTGCTTTCTCAAAACGAGCTAATTGATTGGCGGTCAATACTTCTTTACTATTTTGTAAAACGCCCGTTGCCCCAACGATATGGTCAGCCGGCACAGTCAAAGCAACTTCATAGTCACCAAAAGTTAATGTAAACTCACCTGAACCCAAGAATTGCTTGTGCTGCCAACCTGTTACATCAGAATAGACACACATGCGGGGAAACCATTGAGCAACTGTATAAACCCAATTTTTATCTTCTGAAAAATACTCTGCGCCACCACGTCCACCAACACCTGGTCTGCCTTGACGGTCAACAATGTGGAAAGCCCATTTGACTTTGAAAATAAGTTTTTCACCTTTTTTCAACGGTTTAGGCAAATCAACGCGCATCATTGTTTCGACAATCGTATAGGGTAGAGCCTTATCAGTAGCATCGTGCACCCAATCAATTTTATAACCATAATCCTCATTTGGGTGCATATATTGCAATTGGCGAGCCGTCATACGCACATCCATTTTTTGCTCTTTTGTTGTCACCGATATACTTTTGGGGTCATGCGTATTTTGATCCAGCTGCAACCAAAGGTAAGACAAGGCATCGGGCGAGTTATTGGTGTATGTAATCACCTCTTCGCCAGCGATGGATTGCGTTTCATCGTTCAGTTCCGCTTTAATTTTGTAATCGGCTTGTTGTTGCCAATATTCATGCCCTGGCGCACCTGATGCTGTACGGTAAGTATTTGCGGTAGGCAGAATTTCTTCGAGTTGACGAAACTTGTCATCGAAAGGTTCATTTTTCGCTTTTTCTTGCCCCCTCAGTATAGGCGACATCGAAAAGCATAAAAGAACAAAAAATAGGCTTTTTTGTAAAGTCTTTTTCATACTTAGAATGGTTTGTTATGATTAGAAAAAAATTTCGTAAAAATAAGACAGATTTTGGGAGCAACGGTTGTTTTGATACTCAAAAAAAGTATCGTTATAGGGTAAAAGCATTAAATACGGTATTTTTAGACGAAAGCACGG
>JAYTMI010000431.1:0-10228 GCA_043728625.1 Saprospiraceae bacterium
CAAGCGTTTTAGATGCTTGAGCCGTATGAAGGGAAACTTTCATGTACGGTTCTTAGGGGGGAAAGAGGGCAAAAGCCCTCTGACCTACCCGACGCAACATATTATTTCAGCACGTCTCTGACGTGACACCCCTCAGTAAAAGCCGTAAAAAAGCCTTGCAGCGCGATAAACGTGTTGTAAGGCTTTTTTAGACTGTTAAGTAGAGTGCAAAGTAGGATGTAAAATCATTTGAACAGCACAAAATGAAAATGACAGAATAAAGGTTGTAAAAGACTCTATAAGGAGTTACTTTTGTGAACAAAATTAAATTTATGGCAAAAGATATTTTTCATGAGACAGTTAAAAAAGCCCTTGAAAAAGAAGGTTGGACAATTACACACGACCCATACTATTTGAATGATAAAATAAAAAATATCAAGTATGAAGTTGACTTAGGAGCAGAAAAACTTTTAGCCGCAGAACGGAACTCTGAAAAGATTGCTGTGGAAATAAAAAGTTTCACAAAAATTTCATTCAGACATGAGTTTCACAGTGTTTTAGGTCAATATCTCATTTATTATAAAGGGCTTTGTCAAATAGAACCAGAACGTCAATTATTTTTAGCTATGCCTTCTTTTGCTTATAATCGCCTACAAACGCATCCTTTTTTACTTGAAATTGTTGAAGACTATAAAGTAAAACTCATAATTTTTGATGATCAAAATGAAAAGCTTATATTATGGAAAAAATAAAAAAGTATCAAACAGCGATTTTAAAAGTCTTAAAATCCTATCAACGCACTTCTACCACCGTAGAAACCTTACTACTTGTTGATACGGAACATCATCACTATCAAGTCGTTGAAGCGGGTTGGCAAGATGCAGACCACTATCATTATGGTATATTGTTCCATATTCACATCAAACCAACAGGCAAGGTGGCCATTTTAGAAAATAACACGGAAGATGACCTTGCAGAATTTTTGATAGATAATGGTGTTTTAAAGTCGGATATTGTTATAAATTTCATACCTGAAAGGATAAGACAATTTACGGGTTATGCAGTAGCCTAAAACATCTCAATGAATAGATGTTTCTACTTTGCCACAAGGAGCTTATTTACTTCGGGTTGGTTCAGAAGTGGTGAAGTTTGTGAAGCAATAGACCTATGAAGTAAAATAAAAACCATTGATATTGAAAGGTATCTCGACAAGTGCGACGATACCCCTCAGTATAAAACACCATTTTTGATAGAATAAGGTGTTTGTTGAATATATCATCTACCACTTTCATACTTATCTCTAACTCTGCGCCTTAAAGCCAAAAAATCAAGATGTTCTTCATGAAAAAAAGATAATTGTGCTTGGGTTTGCGTTTTAGGTTTTGCGGGTAATAAACCGCCTTGTGTATGCAAACCACCGAGACTATCGACAATATCACCAATCTGTTGCATCGTTTTCTCTATCGCATTTGGGGCAATATCTTCTTCTACATAACGTATAACATCCCATTTTCCAACCTTTAATTTATTGTCTCGACGATGGTCACTAAGCACTGCTTCTCTTGTGGCTTGATGCTGACGACCATCCATTTCAATCGCAAAATTGCCTTTATTACAGAAAATCGCAAAATCCAATAACGCCGCAGTTTGATCCCGATTGTGTATAGGGAATTCTCTTTCTGGAAAGATGTTATGTTCAATTAAAGCTTTAAACATTGGTTCTTCCAAATGACTTCCTTTGTATAAAAAGTTAAATTCTTTGGCATTTAGAAGGCGTTGCTCATCGGTTTGTATCAAAACCATGTGGGAACGACCTCTAAAACTAAGAATAGGCTCTGCTAAAGCCAAAGGTTCTGCCACATCAATTTTGTAATATTTATCGTTGCTCTTGGCATTTAACATTTCATCGGGAACACATTTATGGCGAGGTGCCATACTTATGCTTTTAACTTTTGCATAATGTCGCACACTAAATTTCTGTTTGCCAAAAGCAGCGGGCAAATAAAATCCTAAATATTGGACTCGTCTTTCAGTCAACATGGGAGGTGGATATCGCAAAGAACCGCGAATGCGATAAATGCCGTGATTTAGCACCGTTTGCCAATCTTTAGGCTCTTTTAGGAGCATAACAAGTGTGTTGTTCTCATAAGTATTATTTGCCATTACCCTGTCCTTAGTACATTTAAGTAAGTTCTCATAAATAAATTACATTTTTAATTCGTGCCAAAGTTCGCACAAATCTTTTATTTTTTATCAAATAGAAAATATTATGTCACAATTTATGACAACAAACTCGCTCTACATTCTTCTCGCTGGCAAGAGGTATTCAAAAGAACGCACCGCTCATAAGCGTTTCCAGACGCGACACAGACGATTCTTGGGATTTAGGTGAGAGATTCCGTCTGAAAGACAAAACGACTGAGGGGTATCTCGCAAGTGCGACGATACCCCTCAGTATAAAATGCAAAAATCCTTTCAAACTTGTGTTTGAAAGGATTTTTGCATTTTATCGTGTGACATACTTCTTCACTTTATGGGCAAATCAAAGAAAGCGCAGCTTGGTTAGAGCTGCGCTTTTTGTGTTTTGAAGGAAAAAATACAAAAAGTCTAATCGAAATAAAACTCTAATTCAACACGGCGGTCTTGTTGTAAGACACCTGCATCATTCTTATTTGGATTGGATTGACTTGCGCCAAAAAACTCAACAATGAGTAAATTAGGCGAAATACCTCTCGAAACTAAGTAATTTTTAACAGCATTAGAACGATTGCGCGACAACATTAAGTTGTGCTCTTGATCACCGCGTGCATCCGCATGACCGCTAATTTTCAGTTTCCAATCCTTTTTCTTTTTCATGATTGAAATAACATTATTCAAATCACGGTAAGATGACGGACGGATAATCCATTTGTCGGTATCAAAATAAAGATTGCGAATGGCGATAGTCAAAGCATCTTGTTCATCTTGACTGACTATTGGACAGCCATTATTGTCTTTGGGACCTGCTGTATTGGGACATTTATCTAATTCATCCGGAATACCATCTTTGTCGCGGTCACCACCAAACGGACAACCTTTGTTCTCTTTAGGACCAGGTGTATCAGGGCAAGCATCGTCTTTGTCCATTGTTCCATCCTTATCACGGTCACTTGTCAATGGGCAACCCATGTTTGTCAATGGACCAGCTTCGTCTGGACAAGGGTCAATTTCATCTAAAATGCCATCTTTGTCGCGATCACTGAGGGGGCAACCTTCGTTGCGTGCTGAACCTGGAATGTCGGGGCATTTGTCAATATCATCACGAATGCCGTCACCGTCGCGGTCGTTGAAAGGGCAACCTTGATTGGGCTTAGTACCAGGCAAATCGGGGCATTTGTCCTCTGCGTCGCAAATACCGTCTTTATCTTTGTCAGGGCATTCACCTTTTTTGACTTCTTCTTTCACAGGGCAACCGTTGTTTTCCTTTGTACCCGGCTCTTTTGGACATTTATCGTCTTTATCACAGATACCGTCTTTGTCTTCGTCTTTGCATTGTCCGCCAAAACGGAAGCCAACAGTCACTTCATGGCTACCTGAACTGACGTTACTCAACTGTGAAGTCGTCATATCGTAACTATAAGCCGCATACCATTTTGGATATTCAATACCTGCCATAGCTACAACAGCATCTTCCGTTCGATAACTACCGCCTACCCAAAACATGTTGTTAAATATACCACGAATCGAAAAGTCCGCTTGTGGTTTGACATTTTGGGCGTATTTACCCATTATTGAAGGTTCGAGCTTAAATTTATCGTTCACTTTTATAGTATAGCCCATCATACCATAGTAGTGCCTAACAATTGTTGTTGGATTAGCTAATCGCAAAGAAGGGTCATAAATCAACTTTTTTTGATACAATTGCGGCACAGAGATGCCTGCAAAAAAACCATCTTGCTGACGAAAGTAAAGCCCAACACTCAAGTCTGGAACCCACATACCTGCTTGCCCAGCAAGTATTGTAGGGTCTTGGTCAACTGCGATTTGGGTAAAAACGTTGTCCAAAACACTCACCTTATAATAACCTCCCGAAACGCCTAAGCTAAGATTGGATTTATCACCAATCTTTTGGGTATAAGAAACAATGCCCGAAGCACCTGTTTTCTTCAATTTACCTGCTACGTCGTTGTAAAAGTTACCGCCCACATTGAAACCCGACTTACCCATGCGCCCATTGACCATGACAATTTGGGTTTGTGGTTGACCTGACAACCCCACCCATTGCGTCCGATATGTACCCCGCAAATCAATATGTTCATTTTGACCAATGACTGCTGGATTATAACCATAGGCATTGACAACATAGTTGGAAAATAGCGGATATTGTTGTGCCATCACTTGCCCTACTAAGGTGGTGATGATTATGAATATGTTTAAAAATTTTTTCATTTCATTGTTTTAAACTATTAACGTAGTATGGTGACCGAGCCTTCCCAAGTCGTATTCTTATCATCATTGAGTCGAATGATGTAGAAATACGCTGCGGCGGGTAGTTCTTTGCCCTCTTGATTTGTTCCTTCCCAATCGTTTGTATAGGCTTTTTTAGTATAAACTATTTGCCCCCAACGATTGTAAATGAACATCTCATTATTAGGGTATTTTTCGATATTAGCTATTACCCATTTATCATTGTTACCGTCGCCATTAGGTGTAATAACCTCAAAAATTTTGAAAGTCGAGGTATCAATACGACACCTCCGATTGATAACAAAGGAGGTATCCAATCGGCAATTATTTGAATCGAGTATTGTGGCGCGATATTGACCAGCACCTAAGGACGAAATGGTCGGTGTTGTTTCTCCATTTGACCAACTGATGCGGTAAGGTTTTGTCCCACCGTTAACGGTTAGCTTTATCACACCATCTTCGTAGTCTTTACAGGTTTCAGGCGTAATGACACTTGTAAATCCAATCGCACTGCTGGGTTGATTGACAACCGTATCCAATGTGAAAGTACATCCATTTGCATCGGATGTAGTCACTCGATAACGACCTGCTGTTATATTCGTCAAGTTTTGAGTAGTCGCACCGTTTGACCAGTTGTAGGTTTTTGCACCTGTACCACCAATGGGTGTTATCGTAATACCACCTGTATTTGCATTGCGGCATTTGATTGTCGTCACTTGGGCTGTTGCAGAAAAGCCAACTTGATTGGCGGCAACATTGACCGTTTTAGCGCGACTATCAGCACAAAGCCCACTACTTACCTTTAAAGTGACGATTTTCAACCCACTGTTTGTGTAAATAACACCTGTTGGATTCAATTCGTTAGAAGTTCGAGGCACTGCTCCTTCGCCAAAATTCCATTCTACCACCAAGTTAGGTGTCTGGCCTCCTGTATATTCAAGGTCGAATTTAGTACCGCAATTAGGAGATAAAAATGGTATGATATTGAATGTCGGTGTCAAAGATGGGCAGCCAGGGGCATTACCATTGAAAGGCGGCTGTTGAAAGCCTTGGCGCAAGTAACCTGCATTTGTTGGGCTTGTCGGATGCAAAACTTCACAACCAGGGCAGCTTCCAGCCGTCCAACTGACACGGAACGGCTCTATTGTTTTTAATTTGCCGATACTTGTTAAAGTTGAGCGTTTAATTTGCTGTGCTTCAACGGAGTATATACCAAAAGTCAGTATTATTAGAATCGTTATTATTTTTTTCATTGCTCAAAAATTGATTTCAAACTGTTGTTTTTCAAAAAGTACCCCCCTCAGTATAAAGGGCGTTATTTTCAAAAAACAACCCGTTTTTGACTTAAAAAATGAATTTTCAGAATATTAAGTATAAGAAATCCATCTTATTTTTGGAGCAAATAGCCAGTAACATAGAAACTACCGACATTGGTTAAACCTTTGCGTATCTTTTTACCTTCAGGAATAACGACAACACGAGGTGATGAACTTGAACCTGTAAAAAAGCTGTAATTCGTACCGTCAATCAAAAACGACATATCACGTGAACCATTCGTACCACTTTTTATGATGAGAGATTTACCTGTTGGAACAGTATATTCGGATGAAGCATCCGAGAAGTCAAGCATAAGAGGTTCTGCATATTTTTGATTTTCAATCAAGAGACCACTACAAAAACAACTTTGAATCGTCTTACCTGTTGGAATAATGGGCATTCCCGGCTCAATAAGGATGTTTTTACCGTCTGACATCACAATTGGATTATTCACAGCTGTGATAAAGAGGGTTCTTCCAAAAGGCACAGTAAAATTAGATGTTATTAAAACAGCTTCACCTTGAACACCATATGGATATTCAATGGTTGCACCTGGTGCTCGTAATGGTGTCGTTGAAAAATTGACTTGATCAAACTGCCCGTTGTTTTTAGTTAATTTCAATGTACTTGTTAAAGTATCATAAGTCATTGTCTGAATTTCATTAGTTGGGTCTTTATCGCGGTCATCTAATGCCGTTTGAGCGGTGACTGCTGTTTGTGCATTAACTGCTGTTTGTGCGCTGATAGCCGTTTGCGCACTGATAGCTGTTTGAGCACTGATTGCTGTGTTTGCTCTACGAGAACTGTCCGCCAGCCAAGCAAAAGTGGCTGTATCTGAACGACGTGCTGTATTTGCACTGATGGCTGTTTGAGCTGAAATAGCCGTTTGCGCCGTGATAGCTGAATTGGCAGTTACCGCTGTTTGAGCAGATATAGCTGTATTCGCTCTTCTTGAACTGTCAGCTAACCAAGCAAACTGTGCGGTATCAGAACGACGAGCCGTTAAAGCGAAATTAGCAGTAAGGGCATTATTGGCTGTTATAGCCGTGAATGCAATTCGAGCAGAGTCAGATATGGCTGCTGATCCAGCACGATTTGCATATTTGGCAGTATCAGTGAAGACTGCAGAATAAGATTTGTCAGCATAAAGAGCATATGGCACAGAAACCATTTGGTTTGTACCCATCAGGACGTAATTGTTGCCGCCTGTAATGTCCATTTCTATTTTAAGATAATATTTGTCTAAGCCCCATTTAATGTTATTAAATGTGGTTTGAGTGCCACTGACACGAGAGCCGGAACCTATCTGAAGGTCGAATAAACCGAAACCATCGGTTAAAACAGAGTGAACTTCGACCCATTCTTCGGAACCAGCCGTTGATCCTTTCAAAATAGAGAGCCTAACCTTAATAGATTGACTCACTAATTCGTTGCCCCGCGTATCAGTTGCGACTGCTTGATAGCAAATAGCTTGCGGCACTTGGGCTGAAAGCGTTAATGTAGTCGTTAAAAATAAAAGTAAAGTGATGAATTTTTTCATAAGAAGAATCCTTTTGATTAATAATATTTATGTACTGTGAACTTAAAATTGATTTGAACCTTTCATGATGTTCAAATACGCTAACCGTTATTGGTTAGTTACATTAACCAATAAAAAAACATGAAAATGCAATACTTTTTTTTAAACATTACGTCTAATTAAAAGTTAAATTGTTGATTGTCAACAACTTACAAGTATTGAATGTGGTGATTGTTTTAAAGCGTAGTAGTGTTGGTTTTTAAAAGTTTCGGTGAGGAAATACTCTAAATCATGTTTGTAGGCGCAAAGATGTATATAACTATAAATATAACATAATTTTATCTTTAAAAATTTATAATAAAAAAACGTCAGTATGAGAACATACTGACGTTTCAACGAAAGGACACAATTTTTTGCTAAAAATTATCTTCAAATTTAATGCAATTATTGTACAAAGTCAATAGTACATCAAATATTATCTACGAATTAACACGATTAAGGACAGATTGCTTTGTGAACGATAGGTGACTCAATAACGCTGCTATACGATTTCCCTTTTCGATTAACACCCGAACAATTGCCCGTAACTGACCATATATCATCTATCTAAAGGCGTGCGTGTCAAATAACCTTGTGTGCGTATGACGGTATGCGTTGTTGTCCACGTTGCTGTCTCTCCATTTCCAAAGGTTATTTTTATATCTGTTGCAGTCCGTGTATAAGTAGGTTGACCGTTACTGTTAAGTCCTGTGTTTTTCCAAGTCCGTGTACCTTCAATTTTGGTACTGTCCACAAAGTAGTTGTTATATGTTACGGACTTAGTTGCACTAAGTTTCGTTAAGGTGTCACTAAAATTAATAATTATTTTTCCTTAGAACTCAATAACTTTGCCCCAATGGAAAAAATGCGCATTATTTCAGAAGGTACTCAATTCGACTTAACAATCGAGCGACTTTGTCATCAACTCATAGAAGATTATGATGATTTTCAAGATACCTGTATCATTGGCATACAAACGGGCGGAGTTCAGTTGGCAGAGCGTTTGATTGAAAAATTGAATGATATACTGAGGGGTACAAATATTCCGTTTGGCAAACTCGATATTACTTTTTACCGCGATGATTTTAGGACATCAGACAAACCGCTTGCCGCAAATGTCAATGATATGCCCTTCATTATTGCCAATAAAAAGGTTATTTTGGTTGATGATGTCTCATACACAGGGCGTTCAGTTCAAGCTGCTTTGGCTGCTTTGAATCATTATGGTCGCCCAGAATCTATCAAATTACTCGTTTTGGTTGACCGTCATTTCAATAGACAATTGCCCATTCAACCCGATTATATAGGCATAAGTATTGATGCCTTAGACGAAGCTTATGTCAGAGTTGATTGGGCAACGGACGAAAACACAGATAAAATCCTGCTTTTTCCTCAAAAACAGAATTAATGGTGAATATTTTAATGGTGAATTGTGAATACTTCAATGGTGACTATAATAATGATTAAATTATTCACCATTCACCATTACGAGCGCAGTCGTAGTTCCTGCGTGTAAAAAATTAAAACACACTTATCATGGTTTATCTTACTCGTGTCGAACGGTTCAATGCCGCGCACAAACTTTGGGTCGCTGATTGGAGCGTAGAAAAAAACATCGAAGTTTTCGGAAAATGTTCAAACAAAAACTGGCATGGTCACAACTATACGTTGTTTGTAACTGTTAAAGGACAGCCGCATCCGCAAACGGGTTTTATTATTGATGCCAAAAAGTTGGGCAAACTCATCAAAGATGTTGTTACCGAAAAACTGGATCATTCTAATCTGAATTTGGACGTTGATTTTATTCCAAAACACCTCCAACCGACGACTGAAAATATGGTCATGCTCATTTGGCAACAACTTGAACAGCACATCATTGCTGAAGGCGCACAACTGCATTGTGTTAAATTGGTAGAAACTGAAACCATATTTGCAGAATATTATGGGGAAGTATAGCCTCGAATAGTTACTAAGCAAAACTGTTTGTAATATGCTGAAAATAATTTTAAACTATTTAAAATCAATAGTTTGTAGTTTTGCTTACACTGCAAATTCCCACAACGACACATGACATCTACTGATTTTACAAATTACTCGGAAGTGGAAAAATACAACAAAGAAACAACGCAAGATATTGCAGATTTCTATACGGACATTCTAAGCAAATTAGGCGAAGACCCCGGCCGCGAAGGTTTGGCAAAAACGCCTGAACGTGTCGCAAAAGCCTTGCAATTCCTCACGAGTGGCTACAAACAAGATGCCGCTAAAATACTGAGGGGGGCTATGTTCAAAGAGGATTACAGCGAAATGGTCATTGTCAAAGACATTGAGTTGTATTCAATGTGCGAACACCACATACTTCCGTTTTTTGGTAAGGCGCATATTGCATATATTCCCAATGGTTACATCGTAGGGTTGTCAAAAATTCCACGAATCGTGGATGTTTTTGCCCGCCGTTTGCAAGTACAAGAGCGATTGACGCAACAGGTTCTTGATTCTATTCAAGATACGCTCCAACCTTTGGGCGTGGCAGTCGTCATCGAAGCCCGCCACATGTGTATGATGATGCGCGGCGTTCAAAAACAAAATTCCGCTACCACAACGTCTGCATTTACAGGCGTTTTTAAAGATGATGAAAAAACAAGAAATGAGTTTTTAAAGCTCATTTCATCACGTTTACATTGATTGGTTGGTTGGGGATTGGTTATTGGGGATTAGGGATTAGGGATTGGTTATTAGAGATTAATCCCCAATAACTAATCCCTAATCCCCAATAACCAATTCACCAATAACCAACAAATGAGTAAAAAAATACGCACGGGTGTTGTATATTCAACAAATCCAGATTTCGATTTTCAATACGAAAATACTGAGGGGGTAGCTGAAGACCTGCCAAAAGGACAACAAAAACTCCGTATCCATCTCGAA
>JAYTMI010000432.1:0-3070 GCA_043728625.1 Saprospiraceae bacterium
CAAGGAACTAAAAGAAAATCAGCGCAAATCAGTCGAATCAGTGTCATCTGTGGTCAAAAAATCATAGAAATCAAAAGAATGAATCAATTTGAACAGCACATAGAAGTCCTAAAAGCAAAGCGACAGAAAGCGACGATTCAAGTACAAATGCTGGGTAACTTTCAGATTTGGCTTGAGGGCGTTCCTGTGCCGCAAAAGGAATGGGGGCGCGACAAAACCGTTCAATTGTTTCAGTTTTTTGTAACAGCACGACATCGGAAGGCGCTACACAAAGAACAAATCATGGACAGGCTTTGGAATGAAGATGGTGATAGCGGCGACTCCTTGTTCAAAGTCGCTTTGCATGGCATCAACAAAATATTGGAACCCAACAAAAAAAGCCATGCCGATGCACATTATATTATGCGTCAAGGCGTGACCTACCAAATGAATTTTGAAGACGTTTGGGTGGATGCCGATGCTTTGGAATCCTTTATCGCCTTGGGCAATCAAACGCTGAATGAACACCCCAACATCGCTCAAATGGCGTATCGAGAAGCCATTGACCTCTATCAAGGTATGTATTTACCGAATCGGCTCTATGAAGATTGGTCATCTGACGAACGTGAACGTTTACAAGTCCTCGCTTTGGGTGCGATTATTACCCTTGCCGAATTGATGCTGCCTGAGAACCCCTTGGAAAGCATCCGCCTCGCTCAAAAAGCCCTATTGATTGATGCGGCGTGGGAAGACGCATATCGCATACAGATGGAAGCCTATTTCCTAAAAGGCAACCGACCGATGGCGATTAAAACCTATCAACAATGCGCCAAAGTCTTGGAAGAAGAGTTTGATATTGAACCGCTGCCAGAGACGAAGCGGTTGTTGAAGCGGATTCGGAGTGAGTGAGGGGTTATCTCATTAATCTTCCAAGAAAAAATCCAAGTCCGCATCATACGGATGTGCTTTCAAGTATGTTATCCATTTAGACAAAAGCAAAACGCCTGTTGCATTTTGTTTCTTCAATGCTCGAAACAAGTCTTTGAAATTTCCCTCTTTACTACTTGTTTTTACTTTTGTATGATTTTGTAATTCGGAATAATCATGTGGTAAATTATACGTGCTTAAATGCATATTTACTTCATCTGCATTTTGAATAATCCATTTTTCAATCGCAGGAACCACATAAATCAAGTAATGATTTTTTCTGGGATGTTTCAATAATTTAAGCTGTGCCTTGTCAACAATGACTTCAAACTCTTGCGTATATTTTAATATTTTTTTATCCTCATCCACAATACCTACAGCAAAACCATCTTTCAAATGATTGGCTTCTTGCATGGCTTTTACAACACTGTGGCAACCATGCTTATGGTTGTAACGCGATTTTGTAATCGTTTCAACCAAATTCGTATCCACATAACATTCGGGAAGTATGTGCAAGTCCATCATCAAAAGTAGTTTTCAATATTAGTAAAAAGGTCAACGCCATATTGATAAACTTCTTCGAGTTGTGCGTCGGTAAGTCTTGTTGTCACGGTTTCGCCATTCATCCAATGCACGACATAGACCGCCAATTCATTGCGTGCATGGAGCATCAAATCGTCTAAAACAAATGGGCTGTGCGTTGTAATAAAAAACTGATTACTTGTGGAACGAATCATTTCTTGTGTGATATGCACAATATAAGGTGGAAACGAATGGGCTTCGGGTTCTTCAAACAACAGAACCGAATCACTGTTTGAAGCGATAGCCGTTTTATAAAAGATAATGCGTTGCAAAGTATCGGCGACAGAACCATAAGGCATTGTGAAAATGGCTGGAATCTCATCTACATCGTTTTTAGTTCGTTTCGCTATCATCATGCTTTTAGTTCTTTTATCAAATAAGAACTGTAAATTATAGTCTTTGAACAATTCCCGACATTCCTTATTCAGTTTTGAATTGGTTTGAAGAACATTTAAAAGATTTTCACCAAATGGAGAAGTCAGTGCTCCATTAGATTTATCAACTGATATTAAGTTAATACCATGTATCTTGAAAACGTATTTCTTAACCCTATTTTTTAATTCAAGGTTATCTGTCGAAATGCTTGCATTCAAAATCAAATTGTCTGTAAAATTATAGTTCAGTGTGATATTACCCAAATTTGAGTTTAAAGTGATAGTATCACTATCTTCTCCATCAAAGAACAATTCCGTCTCGTTATCAACACGTACAAGTTGTTTGAATAATGTTTGTCCAAATGGTTGCTTGTAGTTGTATAACGAAAACAAACTCAAAGCCTCCAAAATATTCGACTTCCCCACATTTGGTCTGCCAATCAACACATTAATACGGTTGCAGTCTTTCAATGCAACTGAACGAAGCGACTTGAAGTTCTCGATTGTGATGTCTGTAAAAAAGGCTTTATTCATCTGAATTTTATTTTTATTGAACAAAAGTACGCTGTTTTGATGAATTTCTGTTCCGACTTTGTTGATAATCTTTTAGATGCCCCAAGCCTTGCAAAATGGGTGTTTGCAAGGCTTGGGGTAGTTCTATACTGAGGGGTTAATTGGAGGTGCCAATTTGGCACCTCCAATTTTCTTTTTGTGTAATAAACTACTGTATTATCTTTGTTTCATTATTTTATTAAAAACCAAACAAGGCTATGAGCGAACTTATCCTTTCCGAAGACTATTTAGCAACGACTATTTATAAAATTAGAGGTGAAAAGGTTATACTTGACCGTGATATTGTTCGTCTTTATGATATTCCAACAAAGGTTTTGAAACAAGCTGTTAAGCGGCATCTTGACCGATTTCCAATGGACTTTATGTTTGAACTGTCAGAAGATGAGTTCAATGCTTGGAGGTCACAGTTTGTGACCTCCAATGCCGATAGGATGGGTTTGCGTTATGCGCCCATGGCTTTTACTGAGTAAGGTGTCGCCATGTTATCAAGGGTCATCTAAAGGCTCTCATTTAATGCACAACAGCCGTTCCTCCACGAGAAACGGCTGTTGTTCGTTAATAGATAAAACGGAGTTGAAAAAATATTTTGTTAATGAAGTTTAAATTAGCATACTTTATTGTTTAATTGTATGTGT
>JAYTMI010000433.1:0-2224 GCA_043728625.1 Saprospiraceae bacterium
ACCCCGAAGCCTATACCCGCCTAGAAGAAATTGGCAAATGGATGTCGCTTAATGGCGAAGCCATTTACGGCACTGTTGGCGACAACACCATTGGCAAACAAGGCAAATTAGAATTTACACATAAAGGCAATACGACGTATGCCATTTACAGAGCCGATGAAGGCGAAACGATGCCTAAAAGTATAGAAATCAATAAGTTATCATTACCTAAAAATGCTAAAATTACATTAATCGGCAGTTCTGAAACGCTGAAATGGACGGAGAGTAATGGTAAAATAACGATACAGACACCCCTCAGTATAAACAAGCAAAACTTGGTAGATTATGCGTGGGTGTTTAAAATCAGTCAATACTGAAATATGAACAGACGAGAATCAATCAACTCTCTTGAAGCCGCTTCAAGCATTTTTGAACAAAAACAATCTAAAATCAATGAAAAAATTACATTTTTTACTACTTATCTTAACTTTTTCTCTAAACATCCATGCTAATGATTTTAGTAAAGGTAGAGAGGCAGATATTATCATTTATGGTGGTACTTCGGCAGCCATTACCGCAGCTGTTCAAGCAAAACGCATGGGTAAATCGGTTATTGTCGTGTCGCCTGATACGCATTTGGGCGGTTTGTCTTCAAGCGGTTTGGGGTTTACGGATACAGGCAATAAAGAGGTGATTGGCGGTTTATCGAGAGAATTTTATCATCGTATTTATAACCACTATCAAAAACAAGAGAATTGGCAATGGCAAAAACGAGAAGAATATGGCAACAAAGGACAAGGCACACCCGCTATTGATGGCAACGCCCGAACCATGTGGATTTTTGAACCACACGCAGCCGAGCAAGTATTTGAAGATTTTGTCAAAGAATACAATATCACTGTTTATCGCAACGCATGGCTCGACCGTTCGCCAAAAGGTATAAAGAAAAAAAAGGGTAAAATCCTGTCTTTCAAAACGTTAGATGGTATCACTTACAAAGGCAAAATGTTTATTGATGCCACCTATGAAGGCGATTTGATGGCATTGGCAGGGATAAAATACCATGTCGGACGTGAACCCAATAGTCAATACAACGAAAAATGGAACGGTTTGCAAGCGGGTATTTTTCATCAAACACACCATTTTGAAACCAAAATTAGCCCTTACAAAACAGCAGGAGATGCCCAAAGTGGACTTTTACCCGAAATTTCATCTAATCCAGTGGGGGAAAATGGGTCAGGTGATGCAAAAATTCAAGCCTATTGTTTCCGTATGTGTTTGAGTAATCATCCCGATAATCATATTCCCTTTCCAAAACCCGAAGGTTATGATGCTAATCGGTATGAGTTATTGGCTCGAGTATATGCGTCTGGTTGGCGAAGGACTTTTGTTAAATATGACCCCATTCCGAATCGAAAAACGGATACAAATAATCACGGACCTTTTAGCACGGATTATATCGGCAAAAACTACGATTATCCCGAAGCCTCTTACGCACGGCGCAAAGAAATCATCAAAGACCACGAATTATATCAAAAAGGCATGATGTATTTTCTTCAAAATGACACCCGTGTGCCTGCCGATGTGCAAGAAAAAATGAAAGAATGGGGCTTAGCCAAAGATGAATTTAAAGACAACGGTGGCTGGTCCTATCAACTTTATATCCGAGAAGCCCGCCGCATGATAGGCGAATTTGTGATGAAAGAAGCCGATGCTTTGGGCAAAACCCAAGTGCCTAATCCTATTGGCATGGGGTCTTATGTTTTAGATTCACACAATACCCAACGCTATATCACTCAAGAAGGCTATGTGCAGAACGAAGGCGATATAGCCGTGAAACCCGATAGACCGTATTCTATTGCTTATGGTTCTATTTTACCAAAAGAAAAAGAGTGTACGAATCTACTTGTGCCTGTGTGCGTGTCCAGTTCACATATTGCTTTTGGGTCTATCCGTATGGAGCCTGTATTTATGATATTGGGGCAGTCCGCAGCTACGGCAGCCGTTTTGTCTATTGATAATAAGGTGTCACCTCAACAATTGCCATATCAACAATTGAAGGACGTGTTGTTGAAAGACAAGCAGATTTTGGAGAAAAATTGAAATCAGCGGGCAGGTATTTTGAACATTTTTAGGGAACATAACACGGGTTTATTGACATAACCAAAATAATCCACTGAATAACACTATAAAAAGTTATTAACTTTGGTGTAAAAAGAACAATGCGGGTACTATATTTTCGACC
>JAYTMI010000434.1:0-4080 GCA_043728625.1 Saprospiraceae bacterium
GAAAATGGATATCAATTGAGTTCAGATAAAATTGCAGCCATCTCAAAAGCGGCTCGTGAGGGGCGCAATGGGAAAGGCTGCGTGATATGTTATGCAGCTGGCAACGAAGGCGTAGATTATCTCAATTTTTATGCTCAACATCCTGATGTCATTGCCGTCGGTGCTTCCACAAGCGATGATGACCATGCAGATTATTCAAATACAGGTCCACAACTTGATATTGTCGCACCCTCAAACGGTTCTTGGCCCATATTGTCGGCAAGAGCCTATTGGGACGAAGGTATTCCTGGCGAAATCGGTGCGTCAAGATGGTACTATGGTGACGGCATTGACCGTGGTAGCCGCTACCAGCATTTTGGCGGTACAAGTTCCGCAACACCTTTAGTAGCAGGCATTTGTGCATTAATTTTATCCGCCAATCCAAACTTGACAGCACGAGAAGTGAAAGACATTATCCGTGCAACGGCTGATAAAATTGGTTCACCAAGCGAATACAACAATGGTCGTTCTGTGAGATATGGTTACGGACGCATCAATGCAGCGAAAGCCGTGACGGAAGCACTTCGCCGTGCAGGAAAAACGACAACAGGGTCTTCTTCTGGGTCAACTTCTAGTTCTGGCTCAACTTCTGGCTCAACTTCTGGAACAGGCAGCACTTCAACCGCTTCGGGCAGCCCCGCAGGAAATGGGCTTTTCCGCTATGGTACAAATGCACGTTTGGCGAGTAGAGGTTTTTCTGTGCAAGCAGGCAGCTTTAATCAATGGTCAAGTGTACTCAATACTGCACCTGGGCTTGAATCACGCTTCAAACAACCCGCGTTGATTCATGTTTCTGGATCTACACCTTCCACTATGATGTATCGTGTTCTCATGGGACAATTCAATACATTGGGTGATGCCAATCGGTTTTTATCCGTATTGAAAGCTGGAGGCATTGCAGGTTTTGTCCGCGATTTGAGCAGTTTAACTTAGATGTTTTTTTATAAATAAAACGGCTAAACAGTTGACAGGCAATTATTTAGCCGTTTTTTTATGATTTATACTGAGGGGGGGGTAATTTTGATACATTTTTATTTCAAACTATGGATTTTTCCTTGGATAAACAAACAAAACCGAATCTGACAAAACAGCCGAACCGAACACACCAACTGCTCCTTTTATTTTTGTTTTAATGAAAACAGGTTCTACAAAAGGGTTTTGAATCGCTTGAAGTTGGTCATCAAGGTCTTTATAAAATTCAGCCGAATTTTTGTCTAAGGATTGCATAAAAATCCATCCTTTATCGCCTTTTTTGTATTCAAAAGTGACTTCAATCGGCAACCTCATAGCTTTGCCGTCCGCATTTTCATCTGTAAAAACAATGCGCCCAACGTCTTTTACTGGGAATAATTCACCTTTTGCGGTGCAAGTATTCACAAAAATATCCAAAACATGGGCATGATGTACACTCGTATCAATCATGCGATTCATTTGAAAACGATAAAAATCTTGCGTTCCAGCATGGTCAGTAATGTCAATAATGACCCCATCATGTGAGCCATATACATCAAAAAAATCGGGCGTGTATTCAACCTTTTGAATCGCTACCGCCTTTTGGTTGATAGTCGTATTTGCAGTCAAAGTTTTACCTTCAAAACTGATGTTTAACGTATAGGTTTTGCCAAACTCTGAAGCAATATTACCCTTATAAAAAGGCTCCCAACGACATCTGAATTTATTGAAAGTAGAATCTGCAACCAATATATCTGTAGTCGTGCCGCTTGTGATTTTCACGATTGCACCTCTGGCAAAAATCTGTTGTGGCGTTACCTTTGCACTAAAAAAAGGATTGCTTTTACTGATAAAAATTTGCGATTTTTCGCCTGGATACAACATCCCTTCTATGAAAACCACGTCATTATGGTTGACAGGAAAATCTATTGTAACGTCTTTTTGGCAAGCCATTATGGACAAACACGCCAAAGTGATGAATAAAATACGTATACTTTTCATTGTTTTAAAATTTAAAATTAAAGGAAGCACTTGGAATAATAGGCAAAAGCGACACTTGCTTCGCCTGAGGTTTATTACTGAGGGGGTCAATTAAAAAATAAACGAAATAAGGATTTAGCCTGCTGTATGTATTGTAAATGCCAAAAATCCATTCAATTTCGCCAGATTTTTTAAAGACCCGCCACGGTTTTTTATACGTTGCTGACAAATCCAAACGGTGATAAGGATTTAGGCGATTGTTGTTTCTGCCTTCGTATATGAAATAATTGCCTTCAAAAATTGTCCCTGCATTCAAGGCATTCACGCGCCCTGTGGGAATCGTAAATGGTACGCCCGATGAAAAGACAAAAACCGCACTCATATTCCATCTTTTTGTCAATTCATAACTGCCTGTGACCGATAAAACATGCCGCCTATCGTACTTAAAAGGGAATTTATCGCCAAAATTCAAGTCCTTAAATGTTTGATTTGACCATGACAAAGTGTAAGAAATCCAGCCTGTCAATTTGCCATGGTTTTTCTTTACAAAAAACTCCGCACCATAGCTTTCTCCTTTGCCATAAACAAGGCTGCTGTCCAAATTTGTCGTTAGTTTTAGTTGATTGCCTTCGGCAAAAAGCACTTGATTGTTCATTTTTTTGTAATAAACTTCTACACTCGTTTCGATGGCATTGTCTTGAAAATTACTGAAATAACCCAAAGCATATTGAGCTGAAAATTGCGGCTTTGTCGTAGCACTCGACGGCAACCAAATATCTGTTGGCAGACCCGCCGTAGAGTTCGGAATTAAATGCAAAAACTGGTTCATCTGTGTATAAGAAGCCTTGATAGAACTCGTCTGATTTATGGATAATTTAGCGGTCAAACGAGGTTCAAAACCAGAATATGTCTTGTTTGAAAGAACAAAAACAGGCATTCGCAGCCCATAATTCACACTAAATTTGTCTGAAATATCAAATTCATCCCGCACATAAAAAGCTAATTCATTGGAATACAATTGTTTAATACTGTCTTTATTGATAATTAACCGTTTGCCACGTCTTGGCACATTTGCAGAAAACGCTGCAGGGTATAAGGTGTGATAGGTATAGCTAATACCTGTTTTTATAGTATGCTTTGCGTTGGGAACAATCGTGAAATCCGTCTTTGCCGACACGTCTTTTATACCTGTATAAAGAGCCGAATAATAGGAATTTTGTTCCGTACTCAAAGCCAAATGATAGTCATTGTATATGACAGAAGTATTAGAAAATACCTTACTACCAAATAAATGATTCCAACGCAAAGTAGCTGTTGTATTGCCAAAATCTGTGGCGTAGTTCAAACTATTGGCAGCATTGTAAGCCGCATTGTCATTGCCTTTAAAAAAACTGATAAATAAGTGGTCTTTTTGACCAAATTCATAGTTCATTTTGGCATTTAGGTCATAAAATTTATAAGATGTCGCCTTAGAAGTTAAAGGTTTCAACAATAAATTGAGGTGCGTTTGTCGCCCCGAAACAATAAATGATGATTTACCTTTTTGTATCGGTCCTTGCAGCGTCAAGTTGTCGGACAACAAGCCGATACCCCCCTCAGTATGAAAGCGTTTTTTGTCGCCTTCTTTCATCTGAATATCTAAAATCGAACTCAATCTGCCGCCAAATTCGGCAGGAAACCCGCCTTTTATGAGTTTGATATGATTAATCGCATTCACATTAAACGTGCTGAACAAGCCGAACAAGTGATTGGGATTATAGACCGTCGCTTCGTCCAATTGCACCAAATTTTGGTCAAGATTGCCACCCCGCACAAAATAACCTGTCGTGCCTTCTTGCCCCGATTGAACGCCTGGCAAAAGTTGAATAATTTTCAAAATATCACGCTCACCACCGATAGCGGGAAGGCTCATAATTGCTTGCATCGGTACATCAATAACGCCCATTTGAGCGCGTTGTACATTGTCATTGTTACGTGTCGCATTCACAACAACTTCATCTAAAACCGCGGAATTATCAGTAAGAGCAATGTCCAAACGTAGGTTTTCTTTAGAAAAAATCTTCTTCGCTTGTGATTGATAACCGATGAACGAAATGACCAAAGCAATTG
>JAYTMI010000435.1:0-3584 GCA_043728625.1 Saprospiraceae bacterium
GCTTCGGTTATCCAAAGCGAGGCTTTTTGTTTTCACTTTTCAATCACGAGACATAAATCGTTATAGGTGCGGACATATCGCTCATCATACCATCAGAACCTTGTGCGGCTACCCGAAACTCATAGACCGTTTCAGGTTCGAGATTCGTAAAAACATATTCTTTTTTGTTGTTGTAAATCCCGTTCTGCCAAACCGTTTCAGCTTTTTTCTTGTAGCGGATGGCATAATTGATGGCTTTAGGGATGTGCTTATTGTCTTTTGCCTCAATAATGGCGATGGGGATATTGGGTTTGTAGTACAGAATATAATCCGCTCGTTTTTGCTTACCTCGAGCCGTCAATTTACCCCGCACATAAATTTTACCATCGGTAAAGGAAACTTCTTCTAACAGTTGAGTCATTTTGTTCCACCCCGATTTTTCCACCGCAGGTGTGATGAACTTTGTGCAGATATCGCGTTCTGATAAATTCTTTTTGTCAATCATGATTGAAGTTATAATGTGTTGGGTAATAAGGTTGGATACTCAATGTTGTAAAGATAGAAAGATGGGTTGATTCTATAATTTATTTTTTATAAAATATTAGGAGCATTCTAAAATCGTTGGTAAACAGTATTATTCAAAACACGAAAGGCTACCTCTTCCGAAGCAGCCTTTCTATATTTGGGATATACCCCCTCAGTATTTCATGCTAAATCAAGAACGTCTCATACCCAAACGATAAAAATTTTCTTACCCGCTTCAACGACCCAACCAGACTTCCATTCTTTCACAGCAGAATGGTCGAAAATCAAGAGATATCCTTCGGCTAAGTTTTGCCTATCTAAGTAATCGGCTAATTGCTGTAAGCCTTTTTCATGGGCTTTTTCGCCATACCATACTTTCAATTCTGCAACATAACGATATTGATAATACGTAATCACGACATCTAAACGGCGTTCATCGGATATTTGAGGTTCTTTAAAATCATAACCGACACCATTGATAATGGGTTTAATAAATGCTAAAAACAACAATCTGCCATTGCGTTCAACAAAATCACGGTCTTTTTTGCTGTACTGCTCGCGCATAAAGGCTTGAAACTTCAATAAGACTCGCTCCATATTGATGGTGTTATCGGCATTTTTATAGCCTACGCCAAAATTAGTGCCTTCGGATAATTGTTTTTCGTGCATCTTGTCTGTCATATAGTCCACAATGACTTCTCTGTAAATACGATTGTGGATAGCCAGACCCTTTTGATTGACAAAAATACCGTATAGATAACCCAGATTTGTCGTTGGATTGTTGAGGTTAAAAGATGATACGTCACTCTCAATCGCCAAACTATACACACGTTGATACAATTCAGGATTGTTTTCTAAGTTTTTAATAAGGCTATCAAAGTTCGTATTACTTTCTGTAATCAATTGCCTTGCCGCCGCGTCAATGTCCTCAATCGTCCATTCTTGAACTGTTTTATGGGGTAGGCGTTCTTCATCTACTATTTTACACAATTTACTGACCAAGAAAGGATAACCCGATGTGTAGTAAAACAAACGTTCAGCAATTTCTGGAGTATTCATTCGGACATTTTTATCTTGCACATACTCATCAAGCATCGGTTTTATCTCATTAGGATACAAATTCATATCTACTTTAAAATCCGCAGCAATATTCCATGGGGAATTATACTTTTGTTCTTCATCGGGTCGTATCTTCAATTTAAGATTTTTAACATCATGAACACCCGCTAAGACGACAGAATGAAAGGTGGGATTTCTTTTTCTATCCAAATATCTATTGCGTAACATTGCCAAAAAGCTTACAAATAGTTGATTGTTGCTGCTTTTATCCACTTCATCAATTAATAAGACGACTTTTTTAGGAGTTTTGGATACCAGCTCTGTAATAACTTTACCCAATTCGTTCAAATTATCCGTTTTAAGGGCTATTTCGATGAGCCAAGGCTTTAATTCAGGTGCAGAATCATTAGCCACCTTGCCTAATAATCCAACAAATCCTCTTGAAAATATCTTTTCATCATTAAAAATAGCATCGCCAATGCCTTCAAAACTAATATTGAAGACTATATATTGACCTGATTGTATCAATATATCTGCTAAAGTGTATAAAGTGGTCGTTTTCCCATATTGACGTGGTCGGTTGATGATAAAGTAGTCGCCTTCTTCAACCATTTGTCGTATTTGTTTCAATTTATCGGAAACATCTGCCATGTAATGGTCTTCGGGAAAGCAGAGACCTGTAATGTTGAATTTCTTTGCCATAATCTATAAAATTGAAAAGCAAAATTACAATTTATATGCGATAAAACACAAAAGGCTGCTTCTTCCGAAGCAGCCTTTCTATGTTTGAGGATACCCCCCTCAGTATTTTAACCTAAATCATAAACACTGAATCGCCTAATTGATTCATCTTTCATCATTTATAATTCATCATTATTTATCCATGACAGTTCTTAAACTTCTTACCTGAACCACAAGGGCAAGGGTCGTTGCGTCCAACACGCGGCTCTGTATTGACGACTGTTACAGGGCGGTGTGGCTCACGACCGGCACCTGCGGCGGCTTCACGAACAGCACGACGTTCGGCTTCAATGCGTTCCATGTCCTTATTGGTCATTTGATGACGCATATTCATTTTCGGCTGTGCGGGTGCTTGTCGGACAGTTGGTTGGTCTTGCTGAATGTCCAACATACCTTTTGAGAGATAAGCGGTGACTTCACGATTCACTTTACCGATGAAGTCTTCAAAAAGATTATACGCCTCGACTTTATAAATCACCAACGGGTCTTTTTGCTCGAAACTCGCACCCTGAACAGAGTCTTTCAACTCGTCCATATTCCGCAAATGTTCTTTCCATTCATTGTCAACAATGGCTAATGAAATGGCTTTTTCGATGTCGCGCCAGATAGATTTACCTTTCGATTTCACAGCCGTTTCCAAATCTGCCGCAATGCCTAAGGCACGCGCACGACCATCAGAGAACGGTACAGCAATCCGCTTATACCGATGTCCTTCATTGGCGAAAATTTGTTGACAAATAGGCAACAAAACCTCAATCGTCTTTTCTCCTTTGTGGCGATAATGGGCAAGGAACTCGTTGTGGAAAGTGTCAATCAACTCTGGAACAGTGCCTTTTTTGAATTGTTCTTCCGTGATTTCAGGGTCAAAACCAAGGATTGCCCAACTTGTCCGCTTGAAAGTGGCATAATCCAACACTTTTGTTTCTTCAATGATCCCCTCAGTAAGAGAGGTAAACATGGTGTTCAAATCCACATCCAAACGTTCACCGTTGAGGGCATTATAACGTTTTTTATAAATGGCATCACGCTGAATGTTCATAACGTCATCGTACTCCAACAAGCGTTTACGAATGCCAAAGTTGTTCTCTTCGACCTTCGTTTGCGCCCGTTCAATGGACTTCGAAACCATCGAGTGCTGAATCACTTCGCCCTCTTTATGCCCCATTCTGTCCATCAAGCCGGCAATACGCTCCGATTGGAACAAACGCATCAATTCATCTTCCAAAGACACGTAAAACTGCGATGAACCCGGGTCGCCTTGACGACCTGCACGACCCCGC
>JAYTMI010000436.1:0-2844 GCA_043728625.1 Saprospiraceae bacterium
TACTCAAGGACATTTTTTTTGAAGCGTTCAAAGCTTGATAGCCATATTTTAATGCTTCTTTGTAATCTTCTTGCTCGAGGTAACAAATCAATAAATAAATATGGGCAAATGAGATAAGTGCTGAATCCTGTAATTTTTTACTGCACTCTAAATTTTGAAAGCCATAATATAGTCCCTTTGTAAAATCACCTTGTATTGAATAAGCCCCAGTCATTTTCCCTAACCCAGCTATTTCGCCCTTTTTATCGTTGATTTTTCTTGAAAGTTCTATAGCCTGTTCGGTATATAAAATCGACGAATCGTTTAGAATGAAAGTATATTGAGAGCTAAGTTCTAAAAGTAATTTTACCTTAGCCGTATCTTCTTTTGCTAAGTTTATTTGTTGTTTAAGTAAAGCAACTTTCTCCTGCTTGTTTTGAGCAAGTTGAGCAAAACTAAAATGGCAGGCCAACGAGCATAAAGCTATTAAAATTGATATCTTCATCATCCAGTTGTTTTAATAGGTAATGTAATAATGAACTCAGAGCCGACCCCCTCAGTTGAAAGCACTTGCAAAGTCCCTCCATGCCCCTTCGTCACAATATCATAGGCGAGTGAAAGCCCTAAACCTGTGCCTTGCCCTGTGGGTTTTGTGGTAAAAAACGGTTGAAAAACTTTGGCACGCACATTTTCGGGCATACCATTGCCATTATCATTAACCTTTATAACTATTTGATTATCAACTTGTTGTGTGGAAACGGTGACGGTGGGTTTAGAAAGCACCCCCTCAGACCGAGTATGTCGGCATCCGAGATATTTTGCTTACTTTTTTCATTAACCGCATACTCTTAGAAAACACAATATGAATGTCTTTCAAAATCTTGACTTTGTTTTCAATAACCAATTCACCCAGTTCTTAGCTGCCTAAGTTTTTACCTTTTTTTATTATAAATGGAAAAAAAGATAGACATCCAAGCAGCCCACCCCAGTCGAGCCTTTTCAGGTAGGGATTACGATGAGTTGTCGTTGGGTAGAATGTTAGAGGCTGGCTTTATCAATTTAGAAGATTATTTGGCTGCTGATTCTTTCTGCATAACAGGTGCAGGCATATCTGAGTTAAAGATATCATGGGTTAACTGCCATTGCCCTTCCGTATTTTTCTGCCAGATACTCATAAACTTGCCTTTATCCAACATTTTACCTTCGGGACTGTTAGAAACGTATATTCCCCTCACATAAGCACTTTCAGAAGATCCGAGAATTTCTACAATAGAAAACTTAATTTTCAAATCTGGAAATGTTTTAGCGAATGAGCGAATTGTATCTCTGCCAATTAATGTTTCCATATTAGGTGCCATGTAAAAGGCCTCTTTCGAAAAACGATTAGCATACGGTTCCCTATCACCCCGATTCCAACTGTCCTGAACATTCGCAGTCATATTTCGAATATATTCCTTATCCGATTCGGTTAAACGAGGGGGATTAGGAGGTTGGCAAGAGGTAAAACAAATCAAGCTAACTAATAAATGAGCAATAATAACAACTGTTCTATGTATATTCATAATGAAAAGTTTTAAGTTAAAATGTATGAAATTCACTTTCATGTTCTAAACCATAATATAAGGTATCTTTATCATAATCCTATTATTTTTTACAAAAGTAGGCAATATTGTTAGAGTTTACAAAGCCGAGGGTAAGCGGATAATAAATTCCGAACCTTCACTTTCCGTACTTTCCACTTCCAAAGCCCCGCCATGCCCTTTCGTCACAATATCATAAGCCAATGACAGCCCCAAACCTGTCCCAGAACCCGTCGGTTTTGTGGTAAAAAACGGCTGAAAAACTTTAGCTCTCACGCTTTCGGGCATACCTGTACCATTGTCTTTTACTTTTATAATTATTTGATTATCAATTTGTTGAGTAGTCACAAATACTGAGGGGGTATAGGGTTGTCCCGCCTCCACGTTCGGGGAACTTTCAAAGTTCCCCGAACGTATTTGATTCGCTCGTTGATTCACCGCATAAAAAGCATTATTAATCAAATTCAATAAAACCCGCCCAATGTCTTGCGGAATAACTTCAATTTTAGGCAAGTTTTCATCAATAATTAATTCATAATCAGCATTAAAAGAATTGTCTTTCGCTCTTAAACCATGATACGCCAACCGTAAATATTCATCCGCCAATTTATTGATATTGGTCAATTCTTTCACACCTGTACTCGTGCGGGAGTGTTCAAGCATACTTTTTACAATGCTACTCGCTCGATTGCCATGATGGTTGATTTTCTCTTGATTTGATGTCAAATCGGTTAATAAATCTTCGACATATACTGTGTCAATGTCGGATTTATGTATTTCATCATTGAGGTCTTTCGCTAAATCCACGCTCAATTCCGAGAAGTTATTGACAAAATTCAACGGGTTTTGTATTTCATGGGCTATGCCTGCGATGAGTTCGCCGAGGGAGGCGAGTTTTTCGGATTGAATAAGTTGAGTTTGAGTGGCTTTGAGTTCTTCCAATGATTTTTTGAGGGCGGCGGTGCGCTCTGTTACTCTCTGCTCTAAGACTGTATTTTGTTCCCGCACGATTTTTTCATTTTCCTGTGTCTTTTCTAATAATTGCTGTTGAGCTTCTTTTTTTCCTTTTTCAACATCCGCTTTTTCCCATTCAAATCGTTTGGATAGGAGGTATGATAAAATAGCCACTTCTATCAAAAAGGCAATGGAGATATAACTCAATTCAACTAAATAAGGTGGATAGCCTGTATTGTCATAGATAACCTCAATGGTAGAAATGGCAAAAAAGATAAAATAGGCTAATGCAAAATAATAGCCCAACCGATTGCCTTTCATGCCCACCATT
>JAYTMI010000437.1:0-12660 GCA_043728625.1 Saprospiraceae bacterium
AAGTAGTGATACCGCTCGGAAAATAGCTATTACCAAAACTGGAACGATTTATTTGTTCGTTACCGATAGAAATGGTTGTATTGCAACAGCAGAAAAAGATATTGTATTAGACGTAGAGTGTCTTATAGGTTCTTCTGTGATGTCGCCTAATGACGACAGCCGAAACGAAGCATTCAAAATCAGTAGTTGCGACTTGAAAAACATCCGCCTTGAAGTATATAGCCGTTGGGGGCAATTAGTCTATTCAAAAGACAATTACACAAGTGGCTTATGGCAAGGCAATGACCAAGACGGAACGACTGGAAAACAACTGCCCGAAGGTGTTTATATGTACATCATGAAGGCAACGGACTCATCAGGACAACCCGTTTTGGGTAAAGGCACAGTAACAATTGTTCGTCAATAAATGGGGTATTTGAATGAAGAATTTTGAGCTGTTTTTGTTGTAAGCACCCCCTCAGTATTTTCAACAAAAGCAGCTCAAAATCCTTCATTCAAATGTCTTTCAATCCTAATATACAATAAAATTTCAATAAAATGAAAAAATCATTACTCATTATATTGCTTGCAACAGCTTTCATAGTTAAAGTTTCTGCACAAGACGAAGCGGTTTTTGGACATTATCTCATCAATCCCGTCTTAATAAACCCGGCATTTTCAGGTGCATCAGGTAAATATCAGCTTTTTGGACACCTCCGCAATCAATGGACAGGTTTCCCTGGGCAGCCTACGACTTATGCGCTCAGTGCGAATGCACCGCTTGCACAAAATGTCGGTCTCGGTGCATTGTTACTGAATGAAAAATTCGGTTTGCTCAATCGTACCCGAGCACAGTTGTCTTATGCCTATCATTATGACAATGCCAAAAAAGGCTTTAAAGCAGGCTTTGGCTTTTCAACTGAATTTCATTCGACACGTCTTGACGGGGCAGTGAGCCAAGACCCATTTTTTGAAGCAGGCGACCGCGTTGTTGAAGCCAATATGAAAAATGTTTCCTATTTTGATGCAACAGCAGGTGGTTATGCGATTATAAATGAAAAAGCCACATTGAGCCTTGCACTGCCAAACCTCATTCGCGCACGTTTGGGCGTGGTGTCAAATGATTCTGTGACAAAAGAAAAGTCTTTTCTAAAGCAGTTCATTTTTTCTGGTGGTTATAAAATCGTAATGGATAGAATGAGCTTTGAACCGTCTTTGGTCGCTCGGAAGGTGTATCAATCACCTTTTGAAGTAGATTTAAACATGGTTGCGCGCTTCTTCGACGATAAGTTTTTACTCGGTGTGTCTATGCGCCCAGGCAACAGTGGCAATATTGGCTTGATGGTCGGAACAAAACAGGATTTTTTCCAAATATATTATGCCTACAACAGTTCGCTTGCAGAAGTGAAAACGTACAGCCGTCAAGCACATGAAATTACTTTGGGTTTGGAATTCAATCGCAAACAAGCACAATCTCAATCGCCAACAGAAAAGAAGAAAAAAAGATATAAAAATTAGTTGATAACGGATAGTTGATAATGGATAGTTGATATTATCAACTATCAACTAAATAAAGATATTGGTTTTTGGGATGGCCCCTTTACCCGTTCAGGTGGGTGAGGGGCTTTTCAAATTAAAAAAAAACTTTCCACAAATCTGAAATCTGTGGAAAGTAGTAATGCCTTAAAAATCAATATTTTATCTAAAAATAGACCCCTCAGTATTTTCACGATAAATGATTAAAAGTTATTCACCATTCACCATTCACCATTCACCATTAAATTATCCTTTCCTTATCCGATAAACCATCGCCATCCCTAAGCCAAAAAGCATCATAATTGAACCGACCCAGACCAAATTGATGCCCGGATTAACAGTTGCTTCCAAAACAATATAATCTGTGCGCGGTGCATCTTCGGCTATCGAAATCGGTATTTTTGTTGGCGAACCTTGTGCCACACTGATTGTAATTTGTTTAGTTTCAGGATTCACTTTGGCAATCGCAAAGTGCATACCGATTTCAGGAATATCCGCTTTCAAAGGAATAGGCGATGTACCACGAATGACGTAAACAGGGGCAGCATTATAGAAACTATCACCCGTTTTGTCCTGTTTGACAACCTTTAAATTGGCTGAAAAAGCCAAATCTTTAGGTTCAAGTTGGAAATTTTCAACCTTTGGCGAAGGATTTACATTTTCAAAAGTAACCTGTGTATCGCCTATTTTCAAGGTCTGTCCTTGTTCAAAAATATAGTTTTTATAAACCAAATCCTTTTGCTGCATAAACAAGCGGTCAAAAACCTCCGATTCTGCTCTGATGCGTAAGCCTAATTGATTGACCGTTACAGGTAATTGATAGACATTTTCATCACGTAAAAGTACAATAGGCTCTGCTTCATATACCGTATCTACCCCCCTCAGTATTTTCAACTTTATACCGACAGCGATATCTTTTTCCTCTGCTTTGTACTTCGGATGAGACGGTTTTGAATTAATACCTTCAACGATGACCGAATACTGAGGGGTCTTAGTTAAGTCAGGTTTTATCGCTGTGAGTGTGCCAAGCGGAATGTTGAAAGGACGATATTTCAAACTATCTTCCATTTCATGGGCAATTTCAGGGTCTTGTTCCGTGGGTGGCAATGCTGCGATGTGACTGAACACATCATACGTCAAAAAGTGTCGTGTATCGGGGTTCGTTGAAGCAATTTTACCTGTTCTTTTATCGTACAAAATATAAGGATGCACGACGAAAGAATCCACATTGGACTTCATATCTGCCGACTTCTTGCGGATTTTTAAGGTAAAATCACGACGATTGGCATAAGCGGTATCCGATTCATATACCATTTCCCAACCTGTTTCAGTCGGTAAAGGCAAGCCTTTCATCAACAAAATATTCTTACCAAATTGCTCTTCTGAAAAACTTATCAAACTTTCCATCGCAAAACGGTTCTTAGAAATCCAGTTTTTATTGATACCCGAAGCCATAATGCCAATAATCAATAAACCAAAACCGATATGCGAAAATGCAGAACCCGCCGCGCTGATATTTTTCCGAAGGAAACTAATCAAATAATCCAAATTAGCAACAACAGTGAAAATACCTGCAAAAAGCAGTAAGATATATTGCCATACGTTACTCGCTTGAATCCAACCTAATAGCAATAAAGTTAAACCAACTGACAGAGCCGCTGAAATGCCTAAATGTTTAAGCACCGTTGAACGATAACTGTTGAAATTAAACTCTTTATACCTCAAAAATTGAGTACAAGCGGATAGTAAACCTAAGAAAACACCAATCCACAACTGCGTTTTGTTGTAATGTCCAATCGAGTCAACTGGTGCAGCAAATTTCTTAGCGGTTGGGTCGAAATACGTTAAAATCGAATTGAAAACAGGTAAAGAAGTCGTAAACGAAATCAAAACAACCGATAAAATTAAGACCAATGAACCGATGAACAACCAGAACTCACGGCTCGAAACGGCTTCCTCTTTTGTTGGATTAGGGATTTTTTTATAATTCTTAAAAAACAAATACAAACCGCCAATGAGGAAAAACATTTGGAACAAAACAAGTTGCCACTCCAATCCCATTTCAGTAAACGCATGAGCCGATGTATCGCCTAAAATACCTGAACGTGTGAGAAATGTTGAGTATAAAATCAATAAAAAACTCAACAAATAAAACATAAAAGTTGCCCGCAATGAATGACCTGTTGAACGTGCAACCAAATGCGTATGCAGACCCGCAACCATCACCAACCACGGCACAAGAGACATATTCTCAACAGGGTCCCAAGCCCAGTAACCATTGAAACTCAATGCTTCATAAGCCCAAGCACCGCCCATGAGAACGCCTGTACCAAGTATCGTTGCTGAAAAAAGCACAAACGGCATGGCTGGACGCAGCCATTCAGAATATTTTTTTGTCCAAAGCCCAGCAATCGCAAAGCAAAAAGGTATTGTTGTAGATGCAAAACCCAAAAACAAAGTCGGCGGGTGTATCGTCATCCAATAGTTTTGGAGCAAAGGATTCAAACCTTTAGCGGTCTTTGCCATCTTAGCCACATAGTCCGCTTGCTGAAAAATAGGCGCGTCATTGGCTTCTCGAAGCAACAAAATAGGATTACTACCCCATTTTAGAATGTGTTCGCCCCATCCAAAATGCAAACCTAATATCATGGAAGACAAAAAGACTTGTACGCAGGCGAGCGTTGCGATAACAGGGTTCTCCCAAACAGATGCGAAGGGTGGGTCAGTTACTGAATTTTGAGTTTTGAATTTTGAATTTTGAATTGCCCCCCTCAGTATAATGAACGCCCCAAGACCTACATGCCAAAACATCCATAACAAGAAACTACCTTCTTGTCCTTCCCAAAAAGCCGCAAAAACGTAGCGAAATGGCAAGTCCGTATCAACGTGCGAATGAGCATAAAAATACTCAAACCGCTTCGTTATCATCACATAAAAAATTGAACTGATGATGGTCAAAACGGCAACGCCATGAACGCCAAAAGACCAACGACCCAATCGTTGCCAAGAAGCAACCCCCTCTGTATCAATGTCTTTATTTTGCTGTTGCGTCGCAAAAAAATAGGAAAGCATAGCGACAAGTGCCGCTATAAAACTTAAAACAACGGCGATATGACCGATTTGGCGAGGCAGTAAATTCTCTCCAATGTATTGAATCTCATTCATTTATGAATTGTATGGTTGCATTATTAAATGGTTGGATGGCTATATTGCTGTATGGTTACTAACTACAAAGAGGCTGTCTCAAAAGGTAAAACGAAAATTCCAAGTCAAAATATTATTTCGTTTCTGACACCATGTTCGGGGAACTTCAAAAGTTCCCCGAACATAAAACGCCTTCAAAAAGAATAATATTCGGAATAAAAAAACTTGAGATACCTTTTGAGACATCCTCTTGTGGGTCTAATTTTGTACCGCTTGTAGCGTATAAACAATACAACAATTTACTACTTCTTTTTCATATAAATTTCTTCGTCTTTGTATTTTGAAGGGCATTTCATCAGCACTTCATTGGCGACGAAAGTACCATTTTGCATTTCGCCTGTTACGACGACCTGTTCTGATAGTTCAAAGTCCTGTGGCTTCGCTTTCAAAAGCAAAACAGGCACTTCCTGTCCTTGCGTGTCTTCGAGGTAAAAGCTGAATTTATTGGCATCTTTTGTCGGCTCATAAACCATCGGTTTGTCTTTGATAAGTTTACCTGCGACTTTAACTTTCTCCGTAGCGACTTTTGCGTCACCAAAAGTAGCGTAAGTGGCAACATCTTTTGCTTGCAATGTAAGGGCAGCGACGCCGCCTGCGATGACGATGATAGCGACTATATGGATGGGTTTCATGTTTTAATATTTTGATGATGAAAAAAATACTTTTAATTTCACCGCAAATTTACGTTCAAAAAAGCAGAAAACCACTGGCTTCTATCATCAAAGTCAGTGGTTCGCCGAATTATTTATAATGATTACAAACAGTTTAGAAACTGAAATCTGCTTAAAAACACGTTGGGTTTCATAAACAAGTTGCCTACAACCTTCATTTTAAAAGAAAATCTATGCTTTTACCTTCGATTTGTTCAATCGAATGGTCTTAACAGTATTCCCACTACTGTTAAGCAATCGAATAATGTAAAGACCTTCAGGCAAGTCATTGACGGAATATTTAAAATTATCAACAACGTTGTAATTTCGAACTTGCCGCCCAATGATGTTGTAAATCACGACGCGTTCTATAACATCAGAATCGTCACTCAACATAAAATAATCTGTTGTCGGATTCGGATAAATTTTAAGTGAACTACTGCTTTTACTAACCTCCCGAGAGCTGGTTGTCGTTGTAAACAAGTACCTTCCTGTTACAGTATTCGCCGTATTGCCTACCTCTGTCGCTTTCAATTCAATCGTTGCTGAACCCGATATTTGATTAGGACGGATATAAGCATCAAGGTTACTTGTGCCGTTTGCCGACAAAACAATAGTATCGGGCGAAGCATTCACACCACTTGTCCAACATTGATTGATGTCACAAACCAATGATTGCCAACCATTTGGCAGACTAATAATATTGCGTTGCCATACGATACGTTTGGTTTGGCTCGAGGTGTTTTTCAAGGTGGCTTTACCTTTTATTTCAAAAGAATCGGGATGTACGGATGAGTTGACAATACCCGGCGTAATGGTCAGAGTGACTTGACTTTGACCCCTCAGTATAAAGGTGTTTGCAAAGAGAATTACAAGTAAAAGATGTTTCATGTGATGTGTTTTAATGTCAAACAATGAAATTTTATGAGCAAAAATAAGCATAATAAACAGGAAACGCTGAAAAACGCTTTGTGTTTTTAAAAAAGCAAAGGTCTTACTAAAAAATTTCTTGAAATATTTTGAAAGAGTTAATGTCTGGAAAGTTATCCAAATGGAATTGATAAAATTTCAATAACTCACCTATCAGTTGTCTGCGTTCTTCATGATTGATTGTCAGTAAATGCGTTTGATTCCATGAAGATGAAAGAAGACTCCTCAGTATATGTGTCAAATTTTCATTTAAAAAATGGGAATGACCAATGGTATTATGTGTAAAAACGCCACTTTTTAAGTCAAATATAGACCCCTCTGTATAATCGTCTTCATGAGGGCAAAAGCCTAAATGTCCTGACAATTCAAGCAAAAAAGAAAGATGTAAATTGGTAAAACGCTCTGTCGTTTCATCTAAATATTTAAAAATATCAAACAAAAAGGCAAATAACTCCGCATTTTCCTCCGATTCTCGAATAGTTCGACGCGCAACCTCTGCCATAAAAAGCCCGATTGAAGACCGCCGAATATCAAAAGGCAATGAGGTGTAAACATGAGCGGCATGAATCTCTTTGATACGATTCAACTTGCCTGGGGCATCATAAGCGACAATATCAACGAGCGACATCACTTGCAACAAACCCATAGCCACTTTCGACCGTTGTGTACGCACCCCACTGATGATATAAGAGCGCAAACCGACCCCCTCAGTATAAATGTCTGCAATGATACTCGTTTCAGAATATTTGACGGTACGGAAGATGATGCCGCGTGTTTTTATAACCATAGTTGCTTTTCTATAACTCTAATTCTTCGATTTTACGCAGAAAGCTTTTTTTCTCTTTCAAATGATGTTCCACGTCTTTCAACTCTAAACCGATAGCAATAACACTCAAATGGATTTCGCGGAGCGATAAAAAAAGAGAAGATAAAAGAGAAATCATTCCTGCTACAAAAAGGTTTTTAGAGGTAACCTGTTGATTTTCAAAGATAAAATAGATACTTAAAATACATAAAAACAGAGCAAAAACCGCTAACCATTGCATATTCCGAATGATAATCATGCGACGGCGTAGGTTGCGAAGCTGCGGCAATAAATTCTCATCTTCATCTTGCATATACTTATCCTTCAACTTTCTAATCAAAGTTGTAATAGCCAAAAACTTATTCATATAAGCTAAAATCAATAATGAAATAGCTGGAAAAAGAACGGCGGGTGTCGTTATCGTAAACTCTGTCATTCCAGTTGAATTTTTTGAATTAAAAAGTAATATCAAGCACTAAATCTTCATTTCCTCTTCGAACAAGCACTTTGGTCGTATCTCCTTTTTTAAATTTTGCTAAAGCATCCATATAAGCATAAACGTCTTTTACCTCAAAATCACCTATTTTTAGGACAATATCACCCGTTTTTATCCCTGCTTTCGATGCGGGTTTGCCATCAGTGACACCGTCAATCCTCATGCCTTTTTTGTCAAAAGCATAATCCGGCATGACACCCATCGTCACTTTGAAAGAACGAGATTCGCTTTGCGAATTTCTGGTTTCCGAAAATGCCATTTTGGGAAACGTGCAAGTTGCTTCAATAATGCGAGCGATGTATAACAAAACGTGCTTTTCGCCATCATAATTTATCAAATTAGCATCATCACTGGGTTTATGGTAATCGCTGTGCTGCCCTGTAAAAAAGCCCAAAACAGGCAGTTTTTTCAAGTAAAATGAGGTAAAATCAGAGGGTCCAACACCTGACGAATCTGGAATGATTTTAATATCCGTTGGAATTATTTCCAGCATTTTACCCCAAAGAGGTGAAGTACCATATCCATGAACGATTAAACCTTTGTCTGTCCGATAGCGTCCAATCATATCCATATTGACCATATAGTTAATTTTGTCAACGGATACTGAGGGGGTCTCTGCAAATTTTTTAGAACCAATTAAGCCGAGTTCCTCACCCGAAAAACAAACAAAAAGGAAGTTAAAAGGTTCTTTTTTATTGTTCTTTGAAAAAAAACGAGCTAATTCAATCACACCTGCTGTGCCGCTTGCGTTATCATCTGCACCATTATGGATTTTACCATCAGGATTGGCATCAAGAGAGTTTTTATCATGCCCAAGACCCAAGTGATCATAGTGCGCACCGACGATAATTGTGACATCTGCCCCGTTGTCGAGAAAACCAACAATATTTTGACTTTGGATGGCAGGAGCATTCGGATCTTCGGTGGCATGGGGGTTAGACATTTTTTTGAAACTGTAATTATGAAAGAACGACCCCTCAGTGCCTGCGGGTTTTAAACCTGTTTTTTTGAATTGTTTTGCGATGTATTTTGCGGCTCTTTGTTCGCCTGCCGAGCCTGTGCCACGCCCTTCAAGTTTATCAGAAGCCAAATACGCAATATGTTTTTTTAATTTTTTAACTGAAATATCCGTTTGCGCAGAGGAAAAAAAAGGATAGCATAAGGATAGGATGAATAGAAAAAATATTTTTGTAATATTTTTTTCAAAGGCAGATATTTCCATTGTTAGATGTATTTTTCTATGAAAAATGAATTTTTTTGCAAAAAAATGAATTAAATAGGAAAAAAATAGAGAACTTGAAAATCAATAGTGTAAATTTTGTTAATTGAAAAATTATTTTATACTTTGTGACAAATTTAGAAAGTTCCCATTAAAGTTAGAAGGAGAAAGCTCTTTATCTGATTTTATTTTATTTTTGTTTGCGGAAATGAAACATTTTTGAAATGAAAACGAAAAAGAATATGCACAAAACTAAATACCTGAAATTTAACTTAATTGTAGCTTTAGATTTTAGGAGAAAGTGACTCTTTGAAAATAAACAAGTCTAATGCGCCGAACCATTTTCGATGTGCATGGAGCTTCAAAAAAAAATTTAAATTATCTTGAAAAGAAATGGCGACAAATGAACCAGTTTTGGTAAACTAATTGCCTATCAACAGAAAAAACTTGTTTGTTTTGTACAATATATTAAATAAAAAATAAAAAAACTTCAAAAAATTTGTGACATAACAGAAAAGTAGATACTTTTGTAAGCAAATTATTTTTTCATATTTTAATTCATTGAATACTAATTATTAATTCACCAAAGTTTCAACCCTATGACAAGGAACATTTATTCAGTTTTATCTCTTTTACTTGTGGTATTGAGCATCACAAGTGCTTCTGCACAAAAGATGGCAGCAAGCCAAGGCAGCAAAGCCCAATACGGCTTTTTTGCACCCAATAACCAAACCGAATTGGGCATCAATGCGGGTCTATCTTATATGATAGGTGACCTTAAAGCAAAACCGGGTATTGGTGTTGGTCTAAGCCTTCGTAAGGCACTCGATTACACTTTCTCATTACGCGCAGATGTTGGTTTCCAACAACTGAACTCAGAAACACCTAACAAATCTGATTACCCTTATGGTGGTACAGAAGTACGTAATGGTTTTAGTAATGACCCGCGCTTTATCAACTCAGCAAAGACGTCTGCTCTGTCTGGCGATCTGCAGTTGGTCATTTCTCTTAACAACGGACGTTGGGACAATGGTGCGAGAAAGGTCAATCCTTATGTGTTTGGTGGTGTTGGCGCATCTTATCTTAACACACAAGTTAATGTCACTAAAACAGGTGGCAAAGTAGGTGCAACAACCGGCGAGCAAGAATTTGTTCTTCCCGGCGATCGTAACACAGGCAAATTAGCTCCAAGCGTAAATGCGGGTGTAGGTATCTCATTCCGCATCAATGACAAGATGAGTTTTTCTATTGAAGAAAAAATTATGACTCTTTTTGGCAAACGTGCGGACTTAATGGATGCTTTTCAGGTCAATGCTCGTGATTTCAGCAGTTTAACAAACCTTCGTTTAGGTTTCAACATCGGTGCGAAGAACAAGCAAACAATGCCGTTGTGGTGGGCTGGTCCAGCTGATCAAATGAATGCAGACATTGCTGAGTTGAAAGCACGTCCTAAGTATGACCCAACCGATACAGACGGTGACGGTGTCATTGACATGATTGACCAAGAGAAAGATTCTCCTGCGGGTGCACGTGTTGACACACGTGGTGTCGCACTTGATAGTGACAGTGACGGTATTGCTGACTACAAGGACAAAGAGCCATTTTCTCCAATTGGTTACAAAGTTGACAACGTTGGTGTTGCTATGGTTCCAAAACCTGCTTATGTAACTGAAGCTGATGTCAACCGCATCGTTGATGCTCAATTGGCTAAGTTCAAAGCTTCAATGGGTGACACGCCAAAAGGTGGCAGCATGGCTGATTGGTTCTTACCAATGATTCACTTCGACCTTAATAGTTCATCTGTTAAGACATCAGAGTATGGTAATCTTGCAGCTGTTGCGTCTGTTATGAAAAGCAACCCAACTATTAAAGTTGCAGTAACAGGTTTTACAGACAAGTTGGCTTCTGATGGCTACAACCAAGGACTATCTTATCGTCGTGCAGAATCAAGTATTGAGACACTTGTTAAAAGTTTCGGTATTGATCGCAGCCGTCTTGTTTTGACTTATCAAGGCGAAGACAAAACACTTGTTCCTACAAATGGTAATTCAGTGATGAATCGCCGTGTAGAGTTCAAAGTAGCGACTACTGAAACTGAAATGAGCGCACCTGCTACAATGAAGAAAAAATCTTACAAAGGGAATAAATCAGGTTATTAATTCTGATTTATGAAAATAGAAAAAGGCTTTTCAGTGTTATGCTGAAAAGCCTTTTCTCTTTCCACGACCTTGAAAAAACACGTAATTTACTGAGGGGGGTCAATAATTACCTATTGATAACATGACCAATGTACACGCCAATTCAGTTTCAATACCCTGCTCTTTTGCCAAACGAACCAGCTCAAAATTTTCCGTTCCAGGATTAAAAATGATGCGTTTGGGTTTCAACGAAAGAATATAATCGTAATAAGGTTTTTGTAAATCAGGATTGAGGTACAATGTTATCGTATCTACGCCTTCATACTGAGGGGTATTGTTTTCAATTTTTATTCCTTCAATTTCACCTTTCCGAATGCCTAAGGGTATGACTTCATGTCCATACTTTTTCAGCTTTTTTGTCGCTTGATAAGCGTATCGGTCGGGGTTTGGTGTTGCACCTAAAACTATGGTCTTTTTCATTTTTATATTTTATGCTACTAAACGAAAAACGCTGCCTGAATGTTCAGAACAGCGTTTTTCGTTTAGTAAACTATTGTTTTTCAATATTTTATATCAAACTAAAAGACGAATTGGGTCTTCCAAAATGCCTTTCAATTGTTGTAAAAACTGAGCACCTGTCGCGCCATCCACTACGCGGTGGTCGCAAGACAGTTGTACTTTCATCATGCTGCCAACAACGATTTCACCATTTTTAACAATAGGCTTTTGCATAATAGAACCAACTGCCAAAATACAAGCATCAGGTGGATTGATGATTGCCGTAAATTGTTCGATGTCAAACATACCTAAGTTAGAAATCGTAAACGTATTGCCTTGCATCTCAGGTAGTTGCAACTTCCCACCTTTGGCTTTGCCAGCGAGTTCGCGAACTTCTGTGCTGATTTGTCCCAACGATTTCATATCTGCGTGACGAATAACAGGTACAAATAAAGCTTGATTTACAGCCACTGCCACGCCCACGTTGATATGATTGTTTTGACGGATAAAATCACCCATCCATGAAGAGTTAATGACAGGATGATTGCGCAAAGCAACAGCACAAGCTTTCACAACGAGGTCGTTGAAAGAAATCTTAATAGGTGCAGCCACTTCATTGAGTTGTTTTCTCAACTCTGTCGCTTTATCCATATTGATTTCCATAGATAAATAGAAATGCGGCGCAGTAAACATACTTTCGCTCAAGCGTTTCGCAATAATTTTCCGCATACTTGTAAGCGGTTGGTCTTCAAAGCTTTCAGAACCGAATGATACTGAGGGGGTCGCTTTTGCAGCCGCTTGAGGTGCAGTTGACACTGCGGGTGCGGTACTCACTTTTGTAAGCGCCGTTTCAATATCTCTTTTCACGATGCGACCGCTATCGCCTGAACCTTGAATGTTTTGTATAGCGATACCTGCTGCCTTCGCCATTTCTTTTGCCAAAGGAGATGCGAAAATGCGGCTCGTATCATGCGTTTCTACGACGGCTACTGTCGCAGACTCCTTTGGAGAGGGGGTCGCAACGGGTGTTGCGGCAACGGTTTGAACAGGTTGTGGTGTTGGCGCAACAGGTGTAGGTGCTGCCGATGCGCCATTAGAAGACGCTGTCGAAGCGCTATCGCCCAACAAATGCTCGTACGCTTCGCCGGGATTGCCAATGATGACCAAAGGCGTACCAACAAGCAACTTGTCGCCTACCTTAGCAG
>JAYTMI010000438.1:0-3026 GCA_043728625.1 Saprospiraceae bacterium
CAAAACACACGCATTGCGCCACCAAACGGCCTCTTTTTCTTGAACAACCAACAGCATCTTGACTTGCTCAAAACGTTGATTGTCAATATATGGGCGCATTGTTTCCCACGTTTTTTGTGTCGCTCTAACCGCTTCAACGCCACTGTAATATCGGTTGCACATGTCATCCCAAAGCGTTTTTCCAGACTTCATTTTGTAATTCCATGCCACATGATGAAACCACAAAAGATATTCATCAGGACACGTTTTTAAGTCTGAAAATAGTGCTGATACTGAGGGGGCATATTGCGACAATGCATTGCTTCCTGTCGCTGTCCTGTCAAAACCAACGCCCAAAGAATCGGCTTTGTGGTAATAGATACAGTTCCAATCGGGGCGGCTGGCGAAATCAACCCATGGTGCAGGACCGTAGTGGCTTCCATAAGTCATAATGTGGTGCAAACCCAACGGGGTCATATAATTGACCATATTTTCTCTTGAATTCATCATGATTTTGTTCAAAATAGTCTCTTGTTCTTGCGGTATTGTAAAGGTCATTTTCAACCATTCATCTGCAATATCGCTTGCTTTTAAGTCATAATTCCAAGCCAAACGTCCGAAAACATACCAATTGGATTGTAAAAAAGGATGTCCACACCAATTTCTATCCGAGCCAATATTGGCGACTCCTGCAACGCCTGTTAATTCATGATTATGCAAACTACCATCCATGATTTTAGCCACCGTAGAACCTTTACCTTTGGCGTAAGTATCTGATTCTAAACACTCTTTGAACAATGTTCCACTATAAACCAAATGCGTCGCTTGACCTAAATATTCATGTGTAATTTGAAATTCAGGCATAATCGGTGTTTTGGGTATTTGTCCAAAAAGCGGATGAAACGGCTCGCGTGGTTGAAAATCAATCGCCCCATTTTTTACTTGAATAATAACATTTTTTCTAAACTGACCGTCCAGCGGCACAAATTCATTGTTGGCGTGTTTATGCCTGTCTTCATTAATATCGGCACTATACACAAAGGCGCGCCACATCACAATACCGCCATGTGGTGCAACAGCATCCGCCAACATATTCGCACCGTCGGCATGGTTACGCCCATAATTTTGCGGTCCTGGCTGCCCTTCTGAATTGGCTTTGACGAGAAAACCGCCAAAATCGGGGATATAAGTATAAATTTCATCTACTTTGTCCTTCCACCATTTTTGTACTGAGGGGTCAAGCGGGTCAGCCGTTTTCAGTTTTCCAATCTCGATGGGTGCGCTAAACCGAGCCGTTAGGTATATTTTGATGCCATAAGGTCTAAAAACATCTGCCAAAGCCTTCACTTTTGCAAGATACTGAGGGGTCAAAGTTTGGGCATTTGCATTGACATTGATTGGCGAAACACCGTTTATGCCGATTGACGCATTGGCGCGGGCATAGTCTTTATAACGTGGGTCAATATAGTCGGGCAAGCGATGCCAATCCCAAATGGATTGACCTGCATAACCACGTTCAACGTGCCGATTGAGGTTGTCCCAATGATTCAAAACGCGGTGTTGTACTCTTGGTTTTTCAATAATATTTATATCATTAATACTTTGCCCAGTTTGCATCAATCTTAAAAAACAAAAAACACCGTATAGAACGCCTATATCTGTATTGGCAGTAATAAAAATATTATTTTTCTTTGATACAATGACAAAGCCTTCATTACCAACACTTTGTAAAGTTTCTTTTGAAATCAAAGCATTGTTTAAAGCGATATTTTTAGCCGTTCCAATGATGACATTGCCCGTTTTACTGAGGGGTATCTTTTTTTTCAAAAGCCCAGACAAACCTCTATTCAGTTCTTCGGTAGCCGCTTGAATAGTTGGAGAATTGCCATAAATTCCAACGGTTTTTACTTGTTTTTTATATTCAGATAATCGTTTGGCATCGTTAACAGGAGCGTAGCGTAGCCACAAATCGTAGCCGTCTTCGGCATAAATTTTTACAAAAAGAAAGAGAAAAAGGAGAATGAGTAGTTTTTTCATCTTGTTGTTATTAACAGCAACCTTACGATGGTTTCGAACCATCGCAGGTTTATTTAGCAATCTTTTGTCTTAGACCTACATCGGTTCATCTGCCGTTGGTCCATACATGCCAGGTACAGGCACGTCCAACAAACGCAAATAAACGCTCATTTGACCTCTGTGGTGATAGGTGTGGTTGAAGTAGAGATACCGCATTGCATCTTGTTTTGTCGTCGAGATATAAACGCGGTCACCTGCTTTCAATTCCCATTTTCTATCCAATAAATCGTCTGTAAAGTCGGCATAAGCGGCTATGGCTTTTGCGATATTGTCGTCGAACCAACCCAATAATTGCTCCGTTGATTCAAGCGGTGGTAAAGGCGGCACGCCCATAACGTTGCGTTCATCTACTGTGATGGCATGTATCAACATATTGGGCAAGTTGGCGATATGTTTAGCCAATTGCTCCAATGAATTTGATTTAGGATGTGGTCGCCAAGCGAGTTTATCCATCGGCACACGTTCCAACATTTTTCTTGTGCTAGCAGATTCGCGCTTGAGTTCTACTAAAAAATCATCTTTTTTTGACATGATTTTGTTATTGAATTTTATTTAATACTAAATTTTGATGACTGCACTGATGAGATATATTCGACACGAATTTCACTAATTACACGAATGATTTTTTAAGCAATCATCGCTTCCAAAGCCGTTAAAAAATTCTTTTTCGCATCTGGATGATAATCGAAATACAAATCGGGTTCAATCAATTCTAATTCCATCAACAAGAACTTACCGCCTTTCAAAATGCCATCTACACGCGCATAAAGCAAATCGTCGCCAAAAGTTTCAATGATATGTTGGGCAGTAGCTAACAATGCCGCATCGGGTTCAAAGGTTTGATATTGCCCGCCAAATTGAGATTGCACCCTAAAATCGCCATTTTTAGGCTTTTTCAAGATAGTATGCGAGTATTTCCCTTGAAAAAACAAAATAGACAGTTCGCCCATCTCTTGAATTTCGGGCATAAA
>JAYTMI010000439.1:0-5201 GCA_043728625.1 Saprospiraceae bacterium
GTTTTGATGTCATTACCCAACGAATCTTTTTTGACATTGCCGTTACTGTCCAATACATACTCAAAACTATCTTCAACTTGTGCTTCTTCGATGTGGTGGTCACGACGTTCACGGTTAGGACTGACATCAATATTGGTCAAACGAGCGACGATGGTGTATTCATAACGCAAGTTTTCGTCCTTGAAAGTGTGGTACTTTACCCATTTTTCGTTGATGTCACGGACGAAAATGTTTTCTAATTCGCGCTCAAAATCTGCTGGCAGATAAGTACGGCTGTCGTTTTCAACCTTTACATATACGTGGTTGATGCCCAATGCGTAAGCCTCGTTGCTCAATTGTTTTGTATCTTTATAAGTTGCATAATATCTTGAAATAGCATTAAAATCATTGTAGGCTTCACGTGCCATAAGGCGATTACCCGATTTCGCTATGTCCAATTTGCCATAAGCACGGTTGTAGAAATACGCTGCTGCACCATCACGAGCTTCTGCTATCGTTGCACCGACCCCCTCAGTAAAACGGAGGTTTTCGAGCAATCCAAAATATTTTCCCTCATTCATTGCCAATAGCGGACGGACTGCCTCTTGCCGACGATTGATGTTTGTGGCGATGTTATAAATGTCGTCCCAATGTTCAGGGTTGTTGTCCAAACGTAGGCGACCCAATTTGTCCGTTTCCTGTTTGTTGATGTAATTGAACGCTTCAACAAGTGTTGCAACGTCGCGTTCTTTGACCTTTGTTTTGCGCAAACGCTCAACGGCTTGGTCAACAGCTTGGTCATAATTGCCGTTTTCAAAAGACTTTTGTGGGCTTTTACAAGCAGAGAAAACGATGAAATAGATTGTAAAAAAGGCGATGGCAAAGACATTTAGTTTTTTCATGACCGATACATTAAAAGGATTTTTGAAAATAGGTTTCCGTTTTTAGAAATTGTCCGTTTCCGTTTGATTTCTGATATAAATATCGCCTTGTTATTGCTACACATGCAAATTTTAACACACAACTTAACGGACATTTAACTGATTCGGGAGGTCATTTAACCCTTTTTAACGGAATCATATTCGGTATTCACAGGATTTTAACTATAAATATTTTGACTTATGAGCCTCATTTTCGTCTTCTATACTGAGGGGTGTAATTTTTTTGTGATAAATGGCGTTTATCTTTGCATGAACTTCTCCTAAATAGCTACTAAAATCTTAAAAATCAGTTTAAATCTGTGATTAACATGAAAAAAAGCATCATTACACTCGTCTTTACCGCTTTCGTTGTCTTAGCTTTTGCTCAAAAACAATTACCCGATATTAACTTAAAAACCCTTGAAGGCAAGCCTATTAATGCCAAACAATTGGCACAAAAGGGTAAAATCACGGTCATCAGCTTTTGGGCAACGTGGTGTGCGCCGTGTCAAAAGGAATTGACAGCGATAGTACCTAAGTACGAAGGCTGGCAGAAAAATTATAACACCGAAATGATTGCTATTACGATTGACAATGCACAAGGTTTGCCCAAAGTAAAGCCTATGGTGGCTCAAAAACGTTGGAAATACATCATTGTTAGCGATGTCAATAGTCAGCTTTTAGCGCAATTAGGTGGGCAAAATGTGCCTTATACGGTTGTTGTTGACCAAAAAGGTCATATTGTTTATAGCCACAATGGCTACAAAGACGGTGATGAAGTGGAATTGGAAAAGAAACTGGCTGAATTGTCAGCCAAATGATTTAATTTTAAAATAAATCCTTAATTTTGAAGAAAAAATTATCAAAATGGTAGATGTCAATGTCAAGAAAATAACGGTCAAAGAGTTTCACGAAATGGAATTTCCTGAAACCGACCTTTTTATTTATGAACTTATCAACGGAGAACTTATGAGAAAACAAGCCCCCCAGCCGTTGCACCAAAAAGTTTCGCGGCGCATATCGGCAGCTTTTGAAGATTTTTTAAAGGAGAAACCAATAGGCGATTTTTTTTATGCCCCTATTGATGTGTTTTTTGATGACCACAATAACACACAGCCTGACTTGTTATTTATCACAAACGAGCGTTCTTTTATCATTGATTTGCAAAATGGTATTATAGGCGCACCTGATTTAATTGTTGAAATCATCTCTCCGAGTTCGATTAAAATAGATAGATTTGATAAAAAAGAAACGTATAAAAAGTTCGCAGTCAAAGAATATTGGTTGATTGACCCTAAAAATCAAACAGTTGAGGTTTATGCGTTTGATAATGACGATTATACATTGCACCAATTCCTTGAAATAGAAGGCATTATTCAGTCCACGGTTTTGAAGGATTTGAATATGGATATAAAAAGTATGTTTCTATGAAAAGGATTTAAATTTAAAAAAAAACGAAAAAAATTTGGCAGCTCGGTTTTGAGGGCTACCTTTGCGGCACAAAATCGCGGAGTGGAGCAGTTGGTAGCTCGTTGGGCTCAAGTTTTTTTGCAAGTAAGACAAATTCCATAAAGATGGATACTAAATTGAAAGGCGATATAGCAGAACAAGCAGTTGTTCTCTATGCTTTAAAACAAGGTTGGGGCGTTCTAAAACCAATTGGTGACCGATTGCCTTACGACCTTGCGCTTGACATTTCTGGTTCTATATTGACAATTCAAGTTAAAAGTGCTTGGTTTGATACCAAACGCCAAAATTATGTTGTTGACAATCGTAGGACTAAGACAAACAGGAGAGTAATGATTCGTGAAAATTATGAAGTTAAAGATTTTGACTTCGCTGTAATCTTCATTGAAGAACTTGATGTTTTCTATGTTATGCCAAGTGACGTATTCATAAGCTACGGTAGCGAAATTCACTTAGTCGAAACCGTAAAGCGACAGAGAAAACCTAAAAGTGGGGAATATCGAAACGCTTGGCATTTAGTTTTAAATAGGGCTGCCCCGAAAGAAATTTCGGGGTGACAATCTGTCAAATTCGGGGAAGCCTGTAGTGTGGTAATCCCGAGCCAAGTCTCCTAATAAAATCGGGAGAAAGGTGTAGAGACTTAATGGCAGACATCCGACTTTCGATGTATCGAAAAGGATGAAGAGAAAGTCCAGACCACAAATTCTGAAATGTTCAGAAGCAGTGAAAACTGTAGTGGTAAGCATAACCCAAAGGTCACAGGTTCGAGTCCTGTCTCCGCCACAAATTGTTTATTTACCATAAGGCATAAGTTATTGATTTTCAATTTCTTATGCCTTATTTTTTTTAACCTGTTTTTGTTAGGGTTAATTGTAGCTACCGTCACCGATTAATATTTTATGAAACTCAGCGCGTTTAGAAGGGTCGGACATAACCTCTCTGAATTTGTTGTAATCCGAAGGGTATCCGTCTTTTCGCAATTCTGCCCACAATAGTTTGTCGGGTGGTTCTTGGCTATGTGTCTGTTTATTAATAGAATCAATACGCAGTCCATTTAAAAAATCCGAATGGCACTTACTTCGTGACGTTGCAATATGGGAAGGAAGTGAAAACTAAGAAGTTGGTGGTCAGGCATTAAGAAATGAAAAGGGGAAAACGAAAAGGGGAACTTATTCAATAGTCATTTATAAGCATTTGGGTTCATAATATCCATCCATCTCTCTGGATGACTGAGGGGTAAGAACCCAAATTGTGCATACAGCCCATGCGCATCTTGGGTTGCCAAAAGCCAACGCCGTAGGTTTTGTAAATCGGGCTGTTCGAGTATAAAAGCCATGAGTTGCTTCGATAGCCCTTGACCGCGATGGTTTTCTAACATAAAAACATCTGCGATATAAGCAAAAGTCGCTTTGTCGGTAATGACACGGGCAAAACCGATTTGCAGGTCGTTGTCGTAAACGCCAAAACACAAGGCGTTTTCGATGCGGCGCAACACATTGTCCATCGAGCAGCCTTTTGACCAATAAGATTCTGTCAAAAAAGCATGGATTACTGAGGGGTCGAGTTTGGACTTGTCGGTTGAGAATGTATAAGTCGCATCTTTCATAACTTCTTAGGAAAAGTAAAAAAAGTTGTCAAAATTTTGTTATATAGTCGTTGAAAATTCATCATTTATAATTCATCATTTCGTTAGACGGTTATAGATTCTGAAATTTTTCTCAAAAGCTGTGCTTCGTCGGTTTGAATAAAGCGACGTGTTTTATATTGCGTACCAGCACGACCTGTTTCTATCATCATTTTTTTAAAAGTGCCCCGTTGTAAAGTATTGATTGACAATGTATTCAAGGCTTTGCCGCGTATCAAATCGTCGTAACACATGTTTTGTTTGCACAGCACTTCGTCGAGTCTTCGTGAAAACTTTTGGGCATCGCCACCATTTTCAAACTCAATAAACCACTCGTGGTAGGGCAGTCCATTTTCAGATATCAGAACGGGTGTCAAGGCGAAATCCGTTACGGCACAGCCCGTTTCACGCACCACTTTTGTGACCGCCGTATCTACTTCTACTTGCGTAAAATGCTCGCCAAAGGCATTGAGCGACTGCCCAACACGTCCCAAAATGCGTAATTTTGGTGGATTCAACTGCGTAAATTCGATGACATCGCCCATATTGTAGCCCCATAAACCGGCACAGGTATGGATATGAATGACGTAAGGCACACCTATTTCTACTTCATGTATCCAAAGCCGACGAGGATTCAGTTTTTCTATTTCGGAAACAGGAACGAACTCGTAGAACATACCCGAATTAGGCAACAGCACCATGGATGTATCCTGTACATCGTTTTGAAAAGCAAAGTAGCCTTCCGATGCTGGGTATGCTTGCAAATACGTAACATTTTGATTAACAATGCTTTGTACTAAGTCTCGATATGGTTCGAAGCTCATGCCAGCCGTTGAAATGATGCGTAAATTTGGAAAAACACGGTTGAACGGTTTGCCACTCAACTCCTCAACTTTACGCAAATACAACAACAAAAGTGGTGGCATAGCGACGATGCCGCGAATATCCTGCCCAATGGTTTCACGTGCGGTGGCTGTTATTTTGTCTTCATATTCAGGAATAAGGTCGGTTTTACGCGTCGGAAAACTCATCTGATTGACCCATTTGGGCTTTTCGGCGGTGAGAATAGAAGAGAGTGCGCCCGATTTTATGGTGCCAAAAGGGTGAAAAATAGGCGGGTCGGCAAACAGCACCCATTTCCCTCTATGTACATCGTGTAAGCGGAGGCGATAAGTGAAATTCGACATATTTGTTAATGTCGCATCGAATTG
>JAYTMI010000440.1:0-1843 GCA_043728625.1 Saprospiraceae bacterium
AAATTCTTTTTCAGGGAAGGTAGCCCCCCTCAGTATTTCAGTCACTAATTGGAGTGCATTAGGTAAATTGTCTTTCACTGTTTCGATATTGACAACAACGTTGTCTTGGCTGCCAGTGATTTGAACAGTGGCTTTGAGTTCGTCAAATTTATCTTTAATTTGCTGCTGCGTCATTTTAGCAGTGCCTTTATCGAGCATTTGAGAAGCCATATATGCTGTGATGCGTTTCCCAAATAGGCTTTTTTCATCGCCAAAACGCAATGTCATGGAGGCGTTGACGGTACTACCTCTTGTTGCTTTTTTCAAAAAAGCATATTTCATAACACCCGCTGCACCGCGCTCAGTCCTTTTTTCAACGTTCGGTACTGAGGGGTCAAAAACCTCTCCTTCTGACATTTGGGCTTTGCCTTTGTAGCCTTCCACCATGGCTGAAACATCGGGTGTAGAGGGAATTTCAGCGCGATCTGATTTGGCTTCAGGAATAAAAGTGCCAACAGTTCGGTTAGTCGGCTTAAAATATGCCTTCGCCACACGGTCAACATCTTTTGCTGTAACTTTCTCAATATTATCGCGCGTGATGAAAAACATCCGCCAATCACCCAAAGCAATAAATTCACTTAGTAACGTACCAGTAAATTCGGAATTGCGATAATACTGTTCCAATTGCTTCAAAATTTGTGTTTTTGAACGTTTCACCTCTTCCTCACTGAGGGGGGTTGCTGCCAAATCATCCAATGTTTTCAATAAAATTGATTTGGCTTCATCCAAATTTTGTTCTTTTCTCACATCTGCTCCGAAATATACAAAACCCGGATCTTTCGTTTGAAATGTGGCATTGCCGACACTGGTGGCTTTGTTTGCAGAAACAAGGTTTTTGTACAAACGACCTGATGGATTATCAGTTAAAGATTCAGATAAAATATTAATGGATGCAAAATCGGGGTGCGAGCCTGAGGGGATATGATAGCCCGCCGCTACCACCTGCAAATCACCTACACGACGCAAAATAACATTTCGTTCGCCATCTTGAGTAGGTTCAGTTGACCATGTGTTAGGCAATTCTCTTGCTGGTTTGGCGATGCTACTAAAATATTTATCAACCAATTTCAATGTTTTAGCTTCATCAATCTTACCTGCTACAAGCAATACAGCATTATCGGGCTGATAAAATTTATGATAAAATGCTTGCAAATTGACAATAGGCACATTTTCGATGTCGGAACGATTGCCAATTGTAGATTTGCCGTAGTTGTGCCACAGAAAAGCTGTTGACATGACTCGCTCTTGCAAAATATCTGATGGATTATTTTCACCCGATTCAAACTCATTCCGGACAACAGAAAATTCTGTATCAAGGTCTTTTTTAGCAATATAAGAATTGATCATCCGATCGCTCTCAAGGTCTAAAGCCCATTCGAGGTTTTCATCGGAAGAAGTAAAAGTTTCAAAATAATTGGTTCTATCAAACCAAGTTGTGCCATTGAACCTTGCACCATGTTGCTTAATTTCAGCAGGTATATCCTTGTGTTTGGGCGAGCCTTTAAAAACCATGTGTTCGAGCAAATGTGCCATACCCGTTTCACCATAGCCTTCGTGGCGGCTACCAACAATATAGGTGATGTTGACGGTCATCGTTTGTTTGGAAGCATCGGGAAACAACAGCACTTTCAAGCCGTTGTTTTTTAGCCGATATTCAGTGATGCCTTCTACGGAAGTTGTTTTTTCGATATTGGCAGGCAATTGAGCAAAAGCTGAAAATGCCAACGCAAAGAAAAAGCCTGTGAAAGCGCGTTTTGAGAAAGTACGCATAAGGAATTTCATTTTTAATGAATTTAAGTTTAAA
>JAYTMI010000441.1:0-16570 GCA_043728625.1 Saprospiraceae bacterium
CCCCCCTCAGTATTCACCCTCGTCATTGCGAGGGACGAATTATTAAAACGTCTAAGTACAATGATGATTCTTTACAATCTATCTCTTCAAATATATAAAGCAATTATCCACATTGCTGGATTGTTCGGAAACGAAAAAGCCAAACTCTGGATAAATGGCAGAAAAGACATTTTCAACACAATCGAAAATAGCCTTTCCCAAAACCATAATCCAAAAGCCAAAACACTCTGGATACACGTTGCCTCCCTCGGCGAATTTGAACAAGGTCGCCCCATAATCGAAGCCTTAAAAAATAGTCTATCAACAATAAGCAATAAGCAATACACAATCGTTTTAACCTTCTTTTCGCCATCGGGCTACGAGATTCGGAAAAACTACACATTCGCCGACCATGTTTTTTATTTGCCCTTAGATAGTGCCAAAAACGCACGTCAGTTTTTAGATTTAATTAAACCAGACTTAGCCATTTTTGTCAAGTACGAATTCTGGTATCACTATCTCACTGAACTACATCGTCGCCAAATCCCTACCCTACTCGTCTCTGCTATTTTCAGAGAAAAACAGTTTTCTCAACTCAGTCCTTACACACCTATATTAATACGTGTACTCAAAACATTTCAGCATATTTTCGTTCAAGACACCCCCTCAGTATTTTTACTCAAAAATCAAGGTTTGACACAACTAACCTGCGCGGGCGATACACGCATTGACCGCGTCATGGCTATTGCCAAAGAAGCCAACCAATTCTCAATCATCAAGCAATTCGTTGGCGATGCACCTATTTTCATCGGTGGTAGCACTTGGCAACCCGATGAAGAAATCATCATTTCCCTTTTTTCTGATACACAATTTAAAGATTGGCGTTTCATTTTCGCGCCTCACGACATTTCACCTAAAAATATTGACCGATTAGAAAAACTATTGCCTGAAAAGTCCATTCGCTATTCAGTTATCAAACAACAATCAGACGAAAAACCCATTCACCATTCCAACCGAATTTTGATAATAGATAACGTAGGTATGTTGTCCGCCATTTATCGTTATGGTCGTGTGGCATACATCGGCGGCGGATTTGGCACAGGCATTCACAACACACTCGAACCGATTGCCTTTGATTTGCCTGTTATTTTTGGATTGAAATACAAAAAATTTGCAGAAGCCGTGAGTTTAACCGAAACAGGTGGCGCATTTTCAGTTGCTGATAAAGAGCAATTTCAACAAGTGATGAATGATTTACTTGTAGAGAAAAATTACGCTGCGGCATCGAATGCGGCAAAGCAATATGTGCTCAAAAATCAAGGCGCAACAGAAAAAATTGTCGCTTTTATTTCTGATTTAGAAAAACAAAAATCCAATCTAAAATCTTGATTAACAATGAATTACCAACCCACAATTCACCGTTCACCATTCATCATTCACCATTCACCACCAACTGCGAGGTATCGAAGCCGCACCATTCACCATTACTTTATTAATTTTGCGCCATGCACAATACAACAGACCTTTTCGACCAACTCGCACAAGTCAACGTCCTCATCATTGGCGATGTCATGATAGACCGTTATTGGCACGGCAAAGTCAACCGCATTTCACCCGAAGCACCTGTTCCAGTCGTAGAATTACGCAACACGGAAGACCGTCTTGGCGGCGCAGCAAATGTCGCTTTAAACATCAAAGCGATGGGCGCAACACCTTACCTTTTCAGCGCCATAGGTTCAGATACTGAGGGGGGTGATTTTTTGAATTTAATGACAAAAAACGATTTACCAACTGTCGGCATTGTGGCTTCTGATAAGCGTGTAACGACTGTCAAAACACGAATTATGGCAGGAACCCATCAAATGTTGCGGGTGGACAGCGAAATCACAAACGACTTAGATGAGGATTTTCGCCTTACTTTTTCGTCGAAAATTAAGGAATTTTTAGAAAAACAGAATATTAACGTTATAGTTTTTCAAGACTACAACAAAGGTGTTTTGTCCCTTGCCACCATTCAAGACATCATGTCCGAAGCCATCCGTCTGAACATTCCGACAGCTGTTGACCCCAAACGCCAAAATTTTTTGAGCTATAAAAATGCCACCCTTTTTAAGCCCAACTTAAAAGAAATACGCGATGCCGTACCGTTTGACATCAAGCCCGAACTCGAATCACTACAAGCAGCGACCGCTTTTTTGAACGACAATTTAGCCAATCGTTACACCATGATTACGTTGTCGAGTAAAGGTTTATACTTAGATGATAAAAATTCTGTCCGAGAGGAGTCCTTTGGCGTTGAGAAACGAAATCCCGATTCCATCGGGAAGGGGTCTAATATTTACCCAACACAGCCGCGCAACATTGCGGATGTTAGCGGTGCAGGTGATACGGTCATTAGCGTTGCTGCTTTATGTCTCGCTTTAAATTTAGAGGGTGCGACTATCGCTCAATTATCGAATCTGGCAGGCAGTCAAGTTTGTGAAGTTGCGGGTGTTGTGCCAGTCAATCGCGCGCAATTGAAACAGGAATGGGATAAATTTTGTTAAAGTTTACAATTCTACGAAAACAATCGTAGGGGTTTTGCAACTTTGAACTGTCTTTCTATGTCTCTTGTTAACAGTCATTCATATCATTTTTTAAACAAAATTAAAAATTGCAACATCATGAAAAAGTTCATCTGCCTCTCTATGGCATTTTTAACAACGAACCTAAGCACTTACGCACAACAACCTGAAACCATAAAAGAAAAAAAAGAAGTTAAAAAGGAATCAAAACACAAAAACAATGACAACGATAACGGCAATTGGAACAACTGGAACAATTGGGGTGACGGCGAAAGAGTTCGTGGCGAAGGCTCAACTGTAACTGAAACTCGTGATGTCAAAAACTTTAAAGGTTTCAAATCTGGTATCAGTGCTGATATTATTTTAAAACAAACATCTGGCAGCTACAAAGTCACTTTTTCAGGGCAAAAAAACATCCTTTCCCTTCTGAAAACAGAAGTTGTGGATGGCAACTTGAAAATTGGCTTTGAAAAAGGTTATTCTATTGGTTACAACGAACCTTTAAAAATCACGCTCGAAGCACCGTCTTTCGACTATCTCGGCATGTCGGGAAGCGGCAATGTTGTAGCAGAAGGTACGCTTTCGGGCGAAAAATTAACGGTTAACATAAGTGGTTCAGGCGATTTCGACCTTAACAACCTCAAATATGGTGACCTTTCAGTAGGCATCAGCGGCTCTGGCGATGTTGATTTGGCAGGTTCTGTCGAGTCTGTTGATTTAAGAATCAGTGGCTCTGGCGATTTGAAAGCGGAAAATCTGAAAGCCCAAAAAGCCCATTGCACTGTCAGTGGCTCGGGTAATATTTCGCTCAATGTGACAAAAGAATTGGATGCAACGATTAGTGGCTCTGGCGATATTCGCTATTCGGGCAAACCTGCTTCTGTTCGGACGCGCGTTTCGGGTAGTGGTGATATTAAAGCGAGATAGCCTTACTTTCGCATCTATTTCTAACAAAAAGGGAAATATACTGAGGGGTATGTTTCTCTTTTTTTATGAAATAACAACCTTTACCTGAAACCTTTTTCTCAAAACAGGCATCAAAGAGGTAAAATAATCATTCATTCATTCAACCAGTTCAAAAAATGAAAAAATTAATCATTACATCATTCGCTTTCTTGCTTTTACTCACTTCTTGCGACGATGGTTTCGGGCTACTCAATAGCAAACGCATCACAGGCAAAGGCGATATGGAAAAACAAGACCGTGACGCAAAAGACTTCAAAGGCATTGACCTCATGGCTTCGGCGGACGTTATCATAAAGCAAGGCTCTACCTATAAAGTCATAGTTGAAGGTCAAAAAAACATCTTAGAAATATTAGAAACCGTCGTTGAAAATGGCATTTTACGCATTAAATTCAAGGACGGTTCTTGGAATTTGAACTTTGACAAACTCAATGTCTATATCGAGACCCCCTCAGTATCCAGTATAGAACTCAGCGGTTCGGGCAATATGACGGTCGAAACAGCTTTCAATATTGAAGAGTTAGACCTAAAAGTCTCCGGTTCAGGCAATATTAAAACGGCTGATGGCTTGACGGCAAAAAAAATAAACGTCGAAATTGGTGGCAGTGGTGACATCAAAATGGGTTCAACAACAGCAACCGACCTAAAAGCCGCTGTTTTGGGTTCAGGTAATTTTGAAATCAAAGGAACTGGCGAAAAAGCCAAATTTGAAATAACTGGCTCAGGCGATATTGATGCCGATGCCTTCATCACAAAATCGGCAGAAGCCCAAACAACTGGTTCGGGCAACATCAATTGCCACGCAACCGAAAGTCTCGATGCGCACATCTTGGGTTCTGGCGATATCCGCTATTCAGGAAATCCCCCCTCAGTAAAATCCAAGGCAATGGGGAGTGGTGAAATAAAAACGAAGTAAGGATATTGGTTGGGGATTGGTTATTAGGGATTGGTTCATACGAATAACCAATCCCTAATAACCAATAACTAAAAAAGTCCTCGCGTGCATAATACACCGAGGACTTTAACTATATTCAGAACATGAAGGAATAAGAATTGCTTTTTATGTTTTGAAGATTAAAATTAACAAACATTATCAACTATACATTATCAATTATCAACTACTTAAAGGTTATTTAGCAGAACCTTTATCTCGTCTTTTTCCATAACAACAGGTGTTAATTTAACAGTCTGTCCCGTTGTACTTTGAATCGTCACCTCTTGTTTTGCAAAATAAAACTTATCGTGAATATAACTCATCGTGACAATGGTTACAGCCCGACCAATTGGCAAACCACGTCCAGTGGCTATAAATGCCTTGGTTCTGGCATCGCCGGAAAGGGCTAATACCGAATTCATATTTTTGAAAGCGACATAAACCGAAGTGTTAACATTTGTAAAAGTTTCAGGTAAAGTTACACTAAATTTATTGTTGAAATTGGTGCTATCTCCGCTGAATTTATCACAATTAATCAAGCCAAAACGGTCGAGAACGAGGTTATAACCTCTACGTTGTTGTTGCGATGAATCCGCCCAAACGGTTACATTAGGCAACACAATGCCTGTACCAAGAAGAGAAATAGGCAACCAATCAAATTTGAAACGTCCATCTATTTTGCCGTCAAAAAGCTGCATTTGATTATCGGGTTCAGTCATCACGTAACTTACTTTTATCGCTTTTCCTAGGGCTAATCTGACTTCTTGACCGTTTTGGCGTACTTTAACAGACACGACGCCACCTGAAATCAACTGTCGCCCAAGTGAAGAAGTCGGCAAATTATAAGCAATAAAGTCGCCTTTTTTCCTCAAAACCAATATTTCAACGTCTAATCTTCCAATACAAGGTCTATTTAATTGATTGACACAAGCATTTGCAGGTATCGTTACTGTCACGTTATCGGGTACGACGATTGTACCACCTCGTTCTGCATTACACGTATCATTTTTAGGTTCAGCACGGAGTTGGCCTATGAGCTTTTCTATACTGAGGGGGGGCAAAAGTGTCGTTGACAAATTGCTTTTTGCAGAAAGATCATCGTCCCAAATCGTATCACCTTCAATAATTGTTATCGTCTCAATTGGGATAAATTCAGTACTGTCTTTCTTACAGCTTGCTGCTGCAAAAACGAGAAAGAAAGCAACTATATAGTATGCGAATTTTTTCATTTTTTAAATGCCTTTTTAAAAATAATACGTGCATAAATCATTGACAATCAAACCAAAATCAATTTTGGAAAAGACACGTAGCTACAATTGTGTTTTATTATTGTCGTTAAAAAGTAGAGTCTTTGAGTATTAAAAATGCTGCTTTGTTTTCTATAAAAATTTTACAAACGGTAGCGCAATCCTAAAATCAAACCGCCATTTGTATAAGCCTGTTTCAAAGCATAATCACTGCGGGTTATCGGTTGTAAATAATGCTTAACAGATGGCTCAATCACTAATTGCAAATTGCCCGTCAACTGCCGATAAGCGGCTACGCTGCCAAAGACACTGATACCCAACGAGTTATTAAAAACAGGATTTGGTTCGCCAAAACCGCTTGACACATCTATACGTGTACCTTTATCACCCAAAATATCGGCTTTGCGCCAAGCTGAAATATTAAAATTTGCGCCTCCATTGATGCTAAATGACCAATAATCATTGAGCGGAAATTCAAAACCTAATTGTAATGGAATATCAATTGAGCGATAACGATTATAACGTGTCGTGCGGAAAATACCACTTGTAATCTCTGTTTTGCGAATCGTATCTTGCCCGCCACCTGTCCGTGGTACGTAAGTCTCTGAAACCACTTTTTTACCAATACCTAAGCTGTCAAAAACGGCAATTTCATTCATTTGAGCATACACAAAACCTGTTCGTAAAGCCAAACCATTAGCAAAAACAAGAGAAACACGTGCGCCTGCACTGAACGCATACCACGGTTTTTCAACAGAATCACGCGCACGTAAATAGTTGGAATTTTCAGGCAAATTTTCGGACAAACGGCGGAAAGCATACTCAGGTGCGCCATAAATGTCCACATAAATAGATTTTTCACCACTTCCACGTTGCCGTTTTTTTCCAAAAGTTGGGCAGCCGTCACCAGGTCCAGCACATGGGTTTTCTAATTTTTTAGTTGGTAAAGCGATGTTTTTAGCTCGTAAAATGCTCAAATTGTCAAATGCGAGATGAGGAGCATCAGGAGTCGAAAGCGAAGGGTTAAAAACGACTCGATTGTCCATTTTCAAAACTTTGCTGTCAACTCCTTTATCTCCTTGTTCTACGATTTTTGTTGAAGCCGTAGAAGTAAAATTGGGCATTATAATTTGCTGTGGCGCTGCTTGTTCTGTGAATACATTTGCCGAATTAGAAACCGTGTTTGAGGAATTATCTTTAAATTGATTATTGCTGATTGTTGATTGATTATTATTATTTGCATTAAATTTAGAAATGCCCCCCTCAGTAATTTTTAATTGAGTATTGCTTATTACTGATTGATTGTTATTTGCTTTTAATTGAGTATTAGCTACTATTGTTTTATCTTTATTAATTGCGTTATTATTGAAAATAAAATCACGATTAACAAACATTAAATAAGTTAAAAAGAATAATAAAATTACTGTCGCAGAACGCCACGCTAAAGCCCGCCGCCGCCGTTCACGCGCTACAATAACTTCATTGAAAGTATGTTTTGGCACAGCTGAACTATGTTCTGCCAATCGCTCACGCAAAGGTGCATCTGAAGGCTGTTCGTCAGAGCCTTCCCGATGGCGCATGATTTGATTAAAAATATCATCGTTAACAGGAGAATCGTGGTTGTCGAGTTTTTCGCGCATAGAACGGTCTGTCATCAAGCGATTGAACAAATCGTCTGAAACAGAAGACTCGTGATTGTCGAGTTTTTTCTGGAAAAAATCGTCGTATGGATGTCTATTTTCGCTCATAATGTGATTTTTTGAGATTTTAGAACCATATTTTGCAACATATTCCGTGCTTTGACCAATTGAGAGCGAGACGTGCTTTCTTCGATATGCAGTATCTCACCTATTTCACGGTGGCTAAAACCTTCGATAACATATAAATTGAAACAAATACGATAGCCATTAGGTAGGCTCGAAATCAAACTCAACAATTCTTGCTCTGAAAGGTGCGAAAATACTGAGGGGTCTTCTGACGACTCTTGAACACCTTCTAAACCAATGCCTTCTTTTTGGAATGAATGTCGGCTGACGTTTTTCAAAGCCGTATTGACCACAATGCGCCGAATCCACCCTTCAAAAGAGCCTTTTCCTTCAAAAGAATGGATATTATCAAACACTTTTATAAACGCATCTTGCAACAAATCCTCGGCTTCCATTCTGTGGCGCGCATAACGGAGGCATACAGTCATCATTTTCCCCGCATAGCGGTTGAACAACTCTCTTTGCGTACGACGGTCTTCGCGTAGGCAGCCTTGTATCAGTTCAAATTCCGTCACATTCTGTATTTTAAGGTTTCTTCGATGCTCTAATCCAAAAATAAATCGGTTTTTGGACAACTAAAAAAGAGATGCTTTATGTTTTGGAAACGCTGCTTTGGAGAATGAAGAATTATAAATGAGGAATGATGAATTTTATAAAGCATTAAATGTCAGTAAGTATCCAAATATTTCATGTAAAACGTTGATATGCAAGTATTAATCGCTCTGGTAAATCATCGTTACAGGCTTGTAAATAGTCATTATAAGAGCAAGGAATAAGCCGATGTCTCACGTGTTTTTTTTGCGTTTTCACAGGTATTTCCATCCACCAACGACCGCTTTTGTTGCTGCGCCAAAACGTCAATTGTTCATCAAAAGACTTAACATGAACGATGTATTGCATGAGTTGATTAAAGGCTTTTTGAATCGGAAAGTCCTGTTTTCGGTTGTAAAAACCATCAGCGAAGTACCAAATCATTTGCGCGACTACTTGTGCCGTTGGTTGGTCAAGGCTGTCGAGGTTTTTGCGATAGCCGTATATCCCAAAACTCGTCAATTTGTCGCTCATGCCAGCATACCGAGCAATTTGACAGGCTTCTTCAGATGTTAAGCCATTAGGCGAGCCGTTGATTTGCCCTGGAGCATCGCTCATTTTCATAGCAGCGAGGTTAAAACTGACCAAATCGGCATCGCGTATAATCGGTTCAATGTCTTCAAGTTCTGCTCTAAGTTTGCCCAAACGAATGAGTTCAAAATGCCGTTTCTCTAATAGACTTAATACTGAGGGGTCGGTATAATGCGATTGAAAACCAATAAAACTGAGATTGAACAAGTGATTGTCTTCCAAAATCGTTTGCAAAAACAAGTTTTCTGCTTTCGAAAAAGGAGAAAAACGTATTTTTTCATCCACAATCGCTAAATTAACAGAATTTTTACGTGCATGAAAGGCTTGAAATTGCGGTAACATGTTTGTTTCCGAATTTCCAATAAGGATTGGCACAATGTCGCCTTGCAAAAGCTCCGTCAACAATGGAATTATAAAAGAAGGGTCTTGCTTACGCATATTCCCCAAATCGGTGATATTCAGTTTTGGAAAAGGAAAACTCAACGAGTATAGAACGGTACGAACAGCGTCTGCTTCCGCTTCGTTGATGCCAACTATGGCGATTTTTGTCGTTTTTAAATCTAATTCGCCTCCCTCAGTATGAATGGTGATTTTTTTACCAAAATGCCATTCTTCAAGGTCAATAAAAAGGTCTGGAGAAAGCGGTTTTAACCAATGATTGAGCATATTTTAAGTATCAATTGTGAACAGTTGTGTAGCAAAAGTAACATAAAACGCACATTTCCTTTAAGTTTAAGAAATAAAAATGCCGAAAGTACATGACAAGCATGCTCTTTCGGCATTTTAAAAAAAATTAAATTCACTTCGTTTGTATCTTTGATTGCACCTCTTTGACATATTCAACCGATACATCAGCGACTTGTGCAATTTGCGTTACAGACAGGACGGCTTGCTCTATCAAAGCAACAATCAAGTCGTGAGTCTTTTTTTCGATACCTTTTTCGATACCTTTTTTAAAGAAAAAATCTTCTTCTATTTCCTGTTGAGTCAAATCAAATACAATTGGCATGTTTATGATTTTTGAAATTGTTATAGCTTGCAATTTACGCAATCTTGATAAATTTCGCAATTGAAAAACGTATTTTCCAAGAATTCTTTTCTTATTCGTCACTTCCAATAACCTTTTTAGGATTTCCTCGACTATCATTTCGGGATTTTCGTGCTTGAAACTACCTAAAATAGCGAGGATAACTTCTTCTGGTTTATCAGAACTAAGAAATTCATCGTAAGGAATTTCTCTAATATCTTTGATGTCAAATCTAAAACTAAGACTCGGATGCTCTATACTTGTTTCTATTGAGCGTAGAGGTTCTAAACCAATATAGATAACAAATTGACGAATAGGTAACTTAAATTTCTGAAATTCCAAGGCATAATAGACCAAAAGACGCGGTGCTAAATGCGTCTCATTTTGGCTCTGAAACTCAAATTGAATGATTTCTTCCTGCTCAAAACCAGCAATTAAGGCTTTACCGAGATAATCAGGCTCACGTTCAAGCGTTGCTTGAATTTTGTCTTTAACATCTTCAAAACGAAGAAATTTTATACCAAATAACTTTTCTGCAAGACTTGGGAGAATCGGTTCGATGTTTTCTTTGATGATGCGGTCGTATTCGTTTGACATATTATGTTGTTTTTTGTAGCAAAAATAGCATAGAAAACTTATTTTTTATGCAAAAACAAATAAGTCAAAGCGACTAATGCCAACAAAGCTGACACCTCAAAAGCTAAACCTATGCGGTTCGGGTCGTTCTGATACATAGCTTGCGACAGCCACGCCCCTACCCCAATACCCGCTTCGAGGGCAATAAACATCGTCGCCAAACCGCGTCCACGACTTTCAGGAGACACCAAATCCACTGCCCATGCTTGTAAAGTCGGCGTATTTAAACCCCAACCGATACCATAAATAACGGATGCAACCATAAAAGCCGAAACCGAATGGAACCAAGCAATTATCACCATCGAAATGATAACGGACAAGGCAGCCCACCGCAAAACAAGCACTCGTCCATGCTTATCAGACGATTTTGCCGCTACCAACCGAATGACTAAAGACGAAGCTGTGAAGACCGCAAAAAACAAACCTTTGTTGCCGATACCTATTTGTTTTGTCAAATCAGGTATCAATGTCAAGCAGGTACCAGAAGCAAAAGAGAGGAGAAATTGAACGATAAAAGTCGGCATAGCGGCAGGTTCAAATATCTCAAAACGATTGATTTTCAATAACTTAAATGAAAACTTTTGACGCACCACCAGCGTCTCATCCATATTTTTGACCAAAATAACAACCGATAAAAGGGCTGAAAAAGAGGATAAAATGCACAAACCATTAAAACCGAACCCCTCAGTAATCCAGCTCCCCAAGACAGGTCCAACACTGAAACCGATGCTGCTACTGATGCCGATGGCAGACATCGCTTCGCCACGACGTTCCATTGACACAATGTCGGCAACATAAGCAGCGGTTGCAGTGGGTTTAAAACCCGTTGAAAAACCATGCGCTAAACGCAGCAAAAGGAAGCCGAAAACGGTGGTCATAAAGGGATAAAGCGCACTACACAACACGCAGACCAACGAACCAAAAACCATTATCGGCACACGCCCAATCGAGTCAGTCAATTTACCGCTAAAAGGGCGACTGATACCTGCTGTCAAAGTAAAAAGGGCAATAATATAGCCTTTGTAATCCGCACCGCCCAATGAGGTCAAATGGTCAGGCAGTTCGGGAATTAGCATCTGAAAACTGGCAGAAAAGAAGAAATTACTCGCACAAAGGAGCAATAAAGGCATATCGTAAAGCCGTCGGGTAGTCGTAAGAGTTGTCATGTGATAGCAACGGAGCGTCCGCCGTCATTTAAGTCGAGTGGAGGTGATTTTTTAAATTCGGCGACAAAGTTAATGACTCCTTTTATTCTCGAAGCAAACTTTTCACTTTTTCCATAAAATCGTAGGTCGGTTGGTTGCGTTTATTCTCTTCGAGCAACTCGTTTCGATGCCCTGATTTGACACCTTGTAGATTATAATTATCGTAAAAATAACGACAAATGCCTTTTTTATCTATGATAGCGACAATCGGGCGTGTAAAAAATGTGCCGAAAAAAGCGTTCCCAAATTTGTCTGAATTTTCAACTATTGGGAATCGAATAGGGTGGTCATGCAAATATCTTTTCTCACTTTCACCTAAACTATAATTTATAAATGATAGAATTTCAACGCCTTCACCACGTAATGAATCTACAACGGCATTGAGTTCTGGGATTTCATACTGAAAAGAATAATCCCAAAAATGCCAAAAATGCACTATCCAAACTCTACCTTGATACATTGAAGGACGGTGCATTAGCCCCATAGTGTCTCGTGCATCAAAATCAGCAATAGGATGATTAAGGATCTTATTTTGGATGAAACTATCGCGTTTCGTTTTTTCAATCTGTTTCATTTTCTCAAATTTCACTGTCATTTCAGGGGTAATAATGCCTTTACGTAATGAATCGCGTTCAGCATTTGTCAAAAAAGAAAGAGGTGAAGCTGGTTGAGCGGATAATCCACTAAACAGGCATATGAAAAAGATAAAAGTAAAGCGTTTCATTTTGAAGTTTTATATGTGAAAATCATTCATTTTCTTTGTTGATACGACAAAGAAACGCTTTTTCGGGTAAAAAATGTTAGGTGTAGATAAGAGAAATTTGTTAAACGACAAGAGGGCAATCCGATTTTATCGAATTACCCCCCCTCAGTATTTTCTTTAAAAATTAGGCTTTCATTGCTGCAATACCCGGTAACTCTTTGCCCTCTAAAAATTCCAACATCGCACCGCCACCAGTAGAAACGAAACTTACGGCTTTCTCCAAACCCATTTGGGTTACAGCCGCCACAGAGTCACCACCACCGACGAGCGAAAACGCCCCTTCAGTAGTCGCCGCCGCCACAGCCAAAGCGATTTCTTTTGTGCCTACGGCAAACGCAGGGATTTCAAAAACACCCATTGGTCCATTCCAAAGTATTGTCTTTGAAGCCTTTATGGTTTCGCTAAACTTTTTGACAGCGTCTGAACCGATGTCCAAACCCATCCAACCGTCGGGAATCGCATCGCTGGGCGTTACTTGCGTATTGGCTTCGGCATCAAATTTATCAGCAATCAATGAATCAGATGGCAACAAAATTTTGACACCTTTTTCCTTTGCTTTTTCTATCAAAGCAAGGGCGTGGTCGAGACGGTCATTTTCGCAAAGTGAATTGCCAATTTGTCCACCCATCGCCTTGAAAAACGTATAAGCCATGCCACCTCCGATGATGAGGTTGTCAACAGAATCAATCAAACGTTCCAAAATCAAAATCTTATCGCTCACTTTTGCACCACCGACGATAGCCGTAAAAGGCTTTTCAGGATTGTTCAAAACACGTTCGGCACTTGCCACTTCGGCATCCATCAAAAAGCCAAAAGACTTGTGGTCTTTATCAAAAAACTGCGCCACTGTTGTTGTCGAAGCATGTGCGCGATGTGCCGTTCCGAAGGCATCGTTGATATAAATATCGCCCAAAGAAGCCAGTTTTTTCGCCATTTCGACATCACCTTTCTCTTCTCCTTTATAAAAACGGGTGTTTTCAAGCAATAAAACCTCGCCCGCTTGCAAATTTTTAGATTTTTCAACCGCTTCTTCACCCAAACAATCATTGGCAAATTGGACAGGGCGACCCAGCAATTCACTCAAATGCGGCACCAAATGCCGCAGTGTAAAACGCTCAACGTCCACCGAACCGTCTTCTTTTAGTTTTTTCAAAGGACGATCAAAATGGCTCATCAAAATGACGGCACCGCCTTTTTCGAGTATTGCTTTGATGGTTGGCACAGCCGCACGCATACGTGTATCGTCTGTAATTGCCAACGTTTTTTTATCGAGTGGCACGTTAAAATCCACACGTACAAGGGCTTTTTTAGCCTTAAAATCAAGATTCATCTTCGTCGAGTTTTTAGTTTGATAATTAAAATTGAGCGCAAAAATAGAACTTTATCATGGATAACCGCTTATGATTTCAAAATTCTAAAATTTCAAAATTCCACTGCAAGCTTTTGGACGTTTTGAAATCCGTATTCTTAAATGCCTTTTATCTACGATTTGTTAATGTCAAAAAAATGCTTTATTTATATATAAATATTCTAACAAAAAACATTAACTTGCAGCATCATTTGAAAAATGACCGAAATTTTTAGTTGCGAAGTAGTACTTTTATCGTAATTCTCCCAAAACTGAACATATCTTATTCAAATATTCTCAAAAACCGAGATTGTCAATCTAACACACATTTTTCATTTTGTATTGATTTATTCAATACAAAATGGAAATGTGACAATTTGTATTTTGTACATTTGGTTACATCAACATTTTTTAAGGGTTGAAACACTTTATATTGCTGAGGGGTGTCGTCTATTTCAATAGATGATACCCCTCAGTATTTTTATGGGTTATTGCTTATTAATGGTTTGGTTATTGCTTATAAATAACAAATCACGAATCACCGATGCAACCATTTAAGTCCCTCCTACGTGTAGGCTACTTACATCTTGATGCCGCTATTGAAAAGTAGTAAAATGATTCTTAGAATGTAAAACAATTATTCTGACAATTGTAAATCTTAATATTTCTGACAATACAAAAACTCATTTATAACTTAATATCGTCAACAAATGAACCAATTTCTTAGCACAACTTACTTTTTATGCCTCTCTTTTTTAGCTTTTGGTCAAACGAATACCGCCCTTCCGAAAGAATCCTTTGGATCAGTACAACCATTAGGTGGCGGCGAATTTCAAGTAGAACGCACCGAATGTTTATCTCCAGCTGCCCGTGTGACTATCCAAAGGCTCAACGATGAAAACATCGAACGCCTTGAACAATCTGGTGCATTTACGCAGTTGCGAAATTCTCCTGAAATCGTGGCTTTCGACTGGCCTCTCCGTCAAGCGGCGGGCTTCAATACTGACCCAAGCTATTACGGCATCAGCAATTTTGTTGACCAAAATACAGCCACCGGTAGTTATAAAGACTATAATTGTACTTCACGGACTTACGACGGACATAAGGGTACAGACATTTTCACATGGCCCTTTCAGTGGAAACGCATGGACGACAACTCGCTTGAAATCATCGCCGCCGAAGCAGGTGTTATCATCAATAAAATTGATGGTTTTGAAGACCGCAATTGCTCTTGCGTAAATTATGATTGGAATGCCGTCTATATCCGCCATGCCGACAATTCTATTTCGTGGTATGGACACATGAAAAAGAACACTCAAACGACAAAAGCCATAGGTCAATCGGTTGCCAAAGGCGAATATCTAGGTATTGTAGGCAGTTCAGGTTGCTCTACGGGTCCACATTTGCATTTTGAGGTGTATAATAGCAACAGTAAGTTGGTTGATCCTTTTGTTGGTTCATGCAATACAGTCAATACGGCATCAATGTGGGCAAACCAAAAACCTTGGCGTGACCCAACGCTCAATCGCTTGCAATTGGGTACAACACCTGCCGTTTATGGCGATTGTACTACCTATAAAGACGTACCAAACGATACCTATCAGTTCGCTTATGGCAACAAACTCTATGTGACGGGTTATTTTCACGACCAAACGCAAGGCGATGTAGCCACTTATACCATCTACAGACCCGACAATTCCGTTTTTACAACATGGTCACATACGTCGCCAGACACATACAATGCGTCGTGGTGGTACTGGTATTTCACTTTACCCAGCAATTCATCAGGTACTTGGCGTGTTGTAACCACGTTTAAAACACAAACCGTTCAAAAAAACTTTACATTGAGTCCAACCGTTTCGGTATCACAGACAACAGAAATTGAACCTGTTTTTTATCCGATTCCTTTCTCCGAAAATTTAAATTTGAATTATGTGTCAGATGAAAAAACAACAGTTGACATCAGAGACATTCAAGGTAAAATATTGAAAACCATTGTCTTAGACCCTCATCAAACGACACATACGTTACCTCTTTCTGAATTACCCAAAGGCGTTTATATGGCAAAAATAAAATCGAGTCGTGCGCCAAAAGTTCAGAAAATTATCAAAATCTAATTGTCCACATTCATACTTACGTTAAACAGAAATTGCGTTGTGATTTTTTTGGCTAAAAAATCACAACGCAATTTCTGTTTCATATACCTTTGACAATTATTTCCATTAGTTCTTTTTGTCATACTGAGCGCAGCGAAAGCATCTGATTTTATAGACTTTTCAGATGCTTTCGCTGCGCTACTAATGATGCGCTTCGTTTGTAGGAGAGGAACTTTATGTTCGGGGAACTTTAAAAGTTCCCCGAACGTGGTACTCGAACCCATTTGCTGCGTCATTCGGTTTTAAACACCAACGCTTTACATGGTGATTGTCCTCAGAATGACAAAAAATGATGTATTAACTCATATTTTGAATAAAACCAGCCAAATATGTCTAACCAAATTTCAGATTTTCAACGCCAAATCAAGCAAGGCATTCCTTCGACTTTGCTAAAGGCAGCAAAAACAGCCCCCTCAGTATCTCACGCCCCACAACGTGTTATTGAAGGCGTTTTGACAGAAAAAGAGAAAAAACTCGCTGTCCAAAATGCTTTGCGCTATTTTCCAGCAACACATCATGCTGTTTTAGCAAAGGAATTTGCAGTTGAATTGCGGACTTACGGACGTATATACATGCACCGTTTTCGTCCAAAATACGATATGTACGCACGTCCGATTGGTGAATATCCCGCAAAATCCAAGCACGCTGCAGCGATAATGCTGATGATTCAAAATAATTTAGACCCCTCAGTAGCGAAGCATCCGCACGAGTTGATAACCTATGGCGGCAATGGCGCAGTGTTTCAAAACTGGGCGCAATATCTTTTGGTGATGCAATATTTATCAGAAATGACTGATAATCAAACACTTGTGCTGTATTCAGGTCATCCACTCGGTTTGTTTCCAAGTCATAAAGATGC
>JAYTMI010000442.1:0-3939 GCA_043728625.1 Saprospiraceae bacterium
CCGCCGCCAAAAATGGTTAAAGAAGTGGTTGAAAAATTAACACAAGACCCTAAAATACCAACACAACAAATTTCTTACGCCCTTTTTAAATCAGGTTTAAGTATTGAAGACATTGCCGAACAAAGGTATTTATCGCCAACAACAATTCTTTCTCACATCGTTCAATTGTATGAAACAGGAGAAGATATTGATATTTTTCAGTTCGTTACAGCTGATGAAATTAAGCAAATTACTGAGGGGGCATCTTCCTTACCTGAACCGATAAAGTTTAGAGAATTGTATGAGCTTTTTGATGAAAATTTTTCTTATGGGAAATTGCGTTTTGCTTTGGCGTATCAGAATAAAACAAAAACAGTGGTATAAAAAAATAGCGACAAGTCCAAAAGGAATTGTCGCTCTGAAAACTATAATAGATTTTAGATGAATGTCGTTGATGATACAAAGGTAGAAAACAAAATTTTATTCTTAACTAAAACGTAACACTTCTTTCGTTTTGGAATAAAATTTTTTTTATGCCTTGTATTTTTAAATAAAATTCTGTTTTATCTTATTTAACATATAATTCGCCCTTCAAGACTTTACGTGAAATAACAATACGCTGAACCTCAGAAGTACCTTCATATATTTGCGTAATTTTCGCATCGCGCATTAATCTTTCCACATGATATTCTTTGACGTAACCATAGCCACCGTGAATCTGAACCGCTTCAACGGTGTGTTTCATCGCAGTTTCTGATGCAAATAGTTTAGCCATAGCCGCCGCCGTTTCATAATCTTTATGCTCATCTTTAAGACGTGCCGCCCGATAGACTAAGAGTTTTGACGCTTCAATATCCGTCGCCATATCTGCCAATTTGAAGGCAATGGCTTGATGTTGCGCTATCGGTTTGCCGAATGCCTCACGTTCTTTTGCATAAGCAACAGACAGTTCAAACGCACCACCCGCAATACCCAAAGCCTGTGCAGCAATACCAATGCGTCCACCCGACAATGTTTTCATCGCAAATGTGAAACCGAACCCCTCAGTACCGATACGGTTTGCTTTCGGAACACGCACATCGTTGTACATAATCGTATGTGTATCGCTGGCGCGAATGCCTAATTTATCTTCTTTCGCACCTATAACAACGCCATCCCATGAGGTTTCAACAATCAAACAGTTGATTCCTCGATGTGCTGCTTCCTTATTGGTTTGCGCCATAACAAGGTGAACACTCGACGTGCCGCCATTCGTAATCCAGTTTTTAGTGCCATTCAAAAGGTAATAATCACCCATATCAACAGCCGTTGTGCGTTGACTTGTGGCATCGCTGCCCGCTTCGGGTTCGGACAAACAGAAAGAGCCTATCCACTCCCCTGTTGCCAGTTTGGGTAAATATTTGCGTTTTTGTTCCTCCGTTCCGTAAGTTTCTATGCCCCAACAAACAAGTGAATTGTTGACTGACATGATGACGGAACACGATGCGTCCACTTTAGAAATTTCTTCCATCGCCAATACATAGCTCAAAGTATCCATGCCGCCGCCGCCATATTCAGGCGAAACCATCATACCTAAAAAACCCAATTCGCCCATCATACGGACTTGTTCTTTAGGAAATTTCATGTCGCTGTCACGCTCGATAACGCCCGGTTTGAGTTCTTTTTGTGCAAAATCTCTGGCGGCTTCCTGTACGGCGAGGTGTTGTTCAGTTAATTCAAAAATCATAAAAATTGGTTTTATTTAGCTAAGCGAAAAGCTATTTTAAAATAATCAGCGAATTTACGCTGATTATTTGGCTTGTTTTAAAAAAAGGAGAAAAAAGTATTATTGAGCTAAGTTTTTCAATGATTTCCCTCTTTTTCAGTTGATTTAGGCATGATTTCAATTTCAATATATTCAACATTTGATGAATTATCTGCCTCACTTTCACTGACTGTAGTCGAAGTCGTCCGTTTATTCAATAGGTAAGTAACCCACCCCGTAGGTCGAGAAATGCATTTGATAGATATTGCTGGGGTTTGTTGGTATATTGCTCAAAGCAATTAAAGTTAATGTGTAAGTTTGCGCTCGAAAAAATTGAGCGTTATGAATGACTTATTAGTCCTATGTTTTTTTGCTTTCCTTGCAGGTTTCATTGATTCGGTTGTCGGCGGCGGCGGTCTGATTCAAACGCCTGCATTGTTGATTACCTTGCCTCAAGTGGCTGTACCCATGATTATGGGGACAGCAAAAATTTCGTCTATTGCCGGTTCTACCATGTCTTCGATTCAATACGCTCAAAAGGTGACGTTTCAAAAAAAGACTTTATTGGCGACCATCATAGCGGCGATGATTGGGGCATTTTTCGGTGCACGATTGATTCATTATTTGCAACCAACAGTCGTAAAACCAAGCATTTTCTTTCTTTTAATCATCGTTTTCGTCTATATGCTCTTAAAAAAAGACTTTGGACAAAGCAAAAAAGAATGGATTTCAGAATCGAAATCCATGCTTTATGGAGGTCTTTTCGGTTTCGCCGTCGGCGTTTATGACGGTTTTTTAGGACCTGGCACAGGCAGTTTTTTAATTTTGTTCTTTGTTTCAGCCATTGGTTTCGATTTCCTTTTGGCTTCTGCACATGCCAAAGTCGTCAATTTAGCGACCAATACCGGTGCTGTCATTTACTTCCTTGCAACCCATAATGTGTTGTGGGCATTTGCTTTGCCTATGGCATTTTGTAATTTATCGGGCAGTTTTTTCGGTTCGCGTATGGCGATGTTGCGTGGGAATCGGTTTATCAGATACTTCTTTTTGGGTGTCATCTTTTTAATGATTTTGCGCTATGGCTATGATATTTTTTTGAAATAGCACCCCCTCAGTAAAAATCAAAAAAAACGGCGATTCGTTGTTAATACCGAATCGCCGCATAGTAAGAAAGACAATAAAAAAAAATCCTCTTTTACCCCAGAGCGGGTTGCTCCAATGGCTTCAGATTTTTCTCGGTTTTGGGCATTTTCAACTCCTGTTCTTTATTCAAGATCCATTGAGCGAAAAGCTCGGTCAAATAAATATGGTTCGCATTCATTTTTGTCAAAATTTAAATTGTTAAACAATCGGGTGATAATCTCGGAAAAGTGTTTTTTATTGCTTTTATCAAACAATTCTCAAACACGCCTGTACTTCGATTATTGAAGTAACGATATAGAGACGCACTTAGTGTATTTTGGACACACTATGAAATCATTTTTTTCTTCAAAAAAGCCCTATTTCAAGGCAATAAATCACATAAAATAGATGGTGTTTATCATCAGACTCCGTTTATTGCTCTGCCTCATATCTATGTCCTTTGCAAATATTCTTTTGTTTTGAGCAATACCAATTATTATTTGGCATATAATTTTTGATATTTTTTTTGAAAAAATATACGTTTAAGTTTATTTAAAGATTGATAGACGATAAAAAACACACTTTGCCCCCTCAGTATTTCCTTTGTCATTGCGAGGAACGGAGCAATGACAAATTAGAAGGTTTGACTTAGATACATTTTTTCAGAACAAACTCAATTCGCACGTGTTTCATCAACAAAATTAGCTGGCAAAATGAATAAATTTTACAAATACTAAAATTATGAGCTTTCTAAAAGCCGAATGGCGAAAATTAGCGATGGCAAATTATGCTATTGACCCTAACATTCTCAAAAAATACATACCCGCAAAAACGGAATTAGACCTCTGGAACGACACCTGTTATGTCAGCCTCATCGGTTTTATGTTTTTGAATACCAAAATGTTAGGCGTTAAAATACCGTTTCATATAAATTTTGAAGAAGTCAATTTGCGGTTTTATGTTAAATACAAAGACGGGACGCAATGGAAACGCGGCGTGGTGTTCGTGAAAGAAATTGTACCCAAGCACGCTATTACATTCATTGCCAATACTTTATACAAGGAACATTACGCCACAATGCCGATGAAACACGC
>JAYTMI010000443.1:0-10001 GCA_043728625.1 Saprospiraceae bacterium
GTTGAGACAATTTGTCCCAATTGGCTTCCTTGCGTGGAAAAAACTCACCGTCATCTTCATTCAGACGGTCATTTATTATTTTGTCAAAATCGCTCATTCACTTCACATTTATTTTAAAAATTCTTCATGTTCAAATATTGTTTTCAAAATCTGCCTCGCCCTCGATAAATTGGACTTTGAGCCGCCTACTGAAATACCCAACATTTGCGAAATTTCATCATGGCTACATTCATCAACAACGTACAAATTAAAAACAGTCCGATAAGCAGGTGGTAATTTTTCAACAGATTTTAAAATCTGTTGCTTGGTCATTGATGCCAAAATCTCTGCTTCAAGTGGCAAATCGGCTGCTGTGTAATCGAGTTCTTGCAACTTTGGCAGCCTTTGTTGCGCCCGAATACGGTCAATCGCCGTATTAACAATTATCTTACGAAACCAACTTTTAAACGACAATTCACCGCCATACAAGTCCAATTTTGTAAAAACCTTAAAAAAGGCATCGTTTACAACCTCTTCCGCTTCAAAAGTCGCACCGACATAACGCCGTGCCACTGTCATAGCATAGTTGTAGAACAGGTTATAAAGCCGCCCTTGACTCGCTCGGTTTCTTTCGCGGCAGCTGTTGACTATTTCGTTAAGTTCCAATTCGCTCATACCCTTTCTATCACGACGTTTTAGGCAATTGAGTTGCGTCAAGATGTAAAATTGACGTTTTTTTCAAAAAAAACTTGTTCATGCTTTGCTTTTTTATAAAGCTATGACAAATGTAAGGCTCAATCACCCCTCAGTAAAAAAAGCCACAAAGCCGTTTTGACAACATCGAAACGGCTTTTTTGCGCCAACAAATATAGTGCATGTTATGTTGTTCATCTATTTTTTGAGTTTTTTCCTAAAAAAAATACAGAACTCAAAACCCTGTTACTATCTTTGGGGTTACAAAAAAGTACTTTGAATGCTCTCAAGACGACACATCCGCATCAAAGTCATGCAGCTTTTGTATGCTAAAAGCCGTGACTTAGACCTTTCGCTCAACGACTTGTTGCGCCGTTACCAATCTTACGGCACACGCACGTTGGAACTCTATCTCTTTAATCTTCAACAACTTATCGAAACAGCCCGTTACTCGGAACGAGACGAAATGAACCGTCGTGCGAAATATACACCGACCGAAAACGATAAGATATTCACAACAAAACTGTTTCGAAACGAGGTGCTTCAAGGCTTTTTAGCCCACGGCTCGTATGATAGGGCAGTCAAAAAATTCAATCTAACAGGTCGTCCAGACAGCGATACGATTGCTATTTTTTATCGCAAATTCCTTGAAACGGACACTTACAAAGCCTATTTGTCTAATCCAGAAACGACGATGGACGACGACCACCACGTTTTATTAGAATTGTATAAATTTTTATACAAAAGCGAAATGTTCGATGAAGCCATGGAGGATTTTTCTGCTTCCTGGATTGACGACGATAGTTTGGTAATCGGGACAACCAAAAAAACGATTAAGGCGATGCCTTCGGATGTGGAGTTTATTCGTGACTTTACGGAAGAAGATAAGTTGACCTTTGCTTTTGGTGAGCAATTATTAATCAAAACGTACAATAATGACTCTGAAATTCTCGAAATCATCAAACCGATGCTTAAAAATTGGGATGCTGAACGTGTCGCTACGGTGGACATGATTTCGTTGAAAATGGCAACTGCTGAACTCCTTTATTTCCCGACGATTCCAACAAAAGTAACAATCAATGAATACGTGGACGTGTCTAAAATGTACTCAACCGACAAAAGTAAGGAGTTTGTCAACGGCATTTTAGACCGTTTGATGAAGCAATTAAAAGAAGAGGGTTTAATTCGCAAAGAAGGACGCGGACTTATCGAATGATTATTGCTTATTGATTATTCTCTATTTGTAAAGCATTAATCATTAATCAATTAACAATAAAATATTATCAGTTCACATTCTAAACAACTTTCATTATGACAGTTGAACAATTAGGCGTTCTACGTGAACGTCTCGGCGTAATGAGGAGGTATCTTTGACGTCGCTAACGCTGAAAGAGAAATAGAAGACCTTAAAATCAAGGCGGGCAATCCAGAATTTTGGAGTGACGCTGACCGAGCGCAAAGCACGATGAAAACGCTGCGAAAGCTCGAAAAACAAGTTTCGGACTACAACGACTTGAAAAACAAGATTGATGAAGCCGAACTCATGTTTGAACTTTACAAAGAGGGCGATGCCACAGAGGAGGAATCCGACCACGCCCACGATGAGGCTGTGGAGGCGATTGAAGCCATTGAGTTCAAACGTACCCTTGACAAACCCGAGGATGCCCTCGATTGTATTCTCGAAATCAATGCCGGTGCAGGTGGTACGGAAGCGTGCGACTGGACTGCGATGTTGTTTCGAATGTATAAAATGTGGGCAGACCGCAACGGCTTCAAATGGTCAATACTCAACAGTGTTGACGGCGATGCGGCAGGTATAAAATCGGTTGAAATGGAGATTTCTGGCGACAATGCTTATGGACTTTTGAAAGGTGAAAATGGCGTACATCGGCTCGTCCGCGTGAGTCCTTTCAATGCACAAGGCAAGCGTATGACTTCATTTTCGTCGGTTTTTGTGCATCCTGTCGTTGATGATACGATTGAAATCAATATCAATCCAGCCGATTTGAGTTGGGATGTTTTCCGTTCAAGCGGTGCAGGTGGACAGCATGTCAACACAACTGATTCGGCAGTCCGTGTGCGACATTTGCCATCGGGTATTGTGGTTGAGTGTCAACAAGAGCGTTCTCAAATTCAGAACCGTGAAACGGCTTTGAAAATGTTGAAATCTCGATTGTATGAAGCCGAACTACAACGCCAATTCGAAGCACGTGATAAAGTCGAAGCGCAAAAAATGAAAAACGAATGGGGCAGCCAAATCCGTAGTTACGTCATGGACGACCGCCGCGTCAAAGACCATCGCACAGGCTACCAAACGAACCAGACTGACAATGTCATGGACGGTGATATCACAGGTTTTTTGAAAGCCTATTTGATGAATAAAACGGCAACAATGGCGGGTGTTGAAGACGATGATATGTAAATTATGCTGTCGTTGAATTGCTGAATTGCAAAATTACTGAGGGGTTTATTCTATGTATGAAATATTGATTGTCAAAACTTTATGAATACTATAACAACACAGTGATACCACAATTCAGCAATTCAACGTTTATAAATAAAAAATCCGATGCAAAAACGCCTAAGTTTTCTCCTCTTATGCCTTTTATTTTGGATGGTTGGTTGCGGTATTTTCAACAAAAACAAAGACAACACATCATCGAAAGGCACGACCAAAGGCACAGAGAATACTAAATATAATAGCAGAACCATTTCAACCGTAGTCAAAATCGCCCGTTCTTATACTGGTACGCCCTACAAATACGGTGGCTTAACCGAAGACGGTTTAGATTGCTCTGGTTTAGTTACACTTGCGTTTCAATCTGTATCTTTAAAATTACCTCGTGTATCGGCAGAAATGGCTACGGTTGGACGTGAAATTGATGTGCGTGATGTCAAAGTAGGTGATTTGGTTTTTTTTGTCACTGACAGTGGTACGCGCATCAATCATGTTGGCATTGTCACTGAAAGACAAAACTCTGATACAGTCCTGTTCATACACTCTGCGACTAAGGGTGTTCGTGAAGATAATCTTTTCAGTAAGTATTACCAAAGTACCTTTGTTAAAGCAATCCGTCCATTCTAAAATTCTAAAATTTCGACCTTCCTACAAAGTAGTCCTTCGGACAAAGGAATCCTTTGGATCAGTATTCATCAAGCCAATCTTGTCCAATTTGATGGAAAGCAAATCGAGCGCCCCATATTCGCTTCCAGCCTTTAATTTCTTCTTCAATTTCTTCATCACGCAAATCCACATTGTGCAAGAGATTGAGGTATTGAATTTCTTCTTTTAAGAACATTTTTTGATGTATTTCTAATTGATTGTCAATGAATAACCTCACTTTACCCAAATTGGATTCACTGACCGAATAGGCACAGTAACCTTCTTCCCATTTGAATTTAAAATAACCCGATTTGAAATCGTGTAACTGATACCACCGTTCTGAAATACCCTGAATGAACCGCATTGTTTCATGTAAAGACAACAATGGATTTTGAGCAAAAAGAAAATGAATGTGATCTTCGCGCCCTCCAATAGCCGATATTTCGCAGCCTTGCTCTATGAATCTTTTTTCAATTTCGAGGTATAAAAGGGGTTCCAATTCAGGGTATATTAGGGCATGTTCTGGATCTATTTTGATGATGCCATGCACCCAAAGTTTAAAAAAAGTATTTCTCATATCCTGCTGTTTTTTTGATTATTTGATTTTTATGCAATTGTTTATTTTCATAAGCACTTAAAAATCAAATAGTTACATAATAATCAATCAACAATAATAAATAATCAATCAAATACTGAGGGGTCTAAATCATAAAAACACCCGCAGCTAATTTGTACAATTTACTGTCATAAGGCATACTCAACGAGACGGTGAGATAGACCTGATTGGCTTTTTGCAGAATATCATTGTCCGCCATGTATTTTTCTACAAACTCAATGTCCGTCAATGCTAAGTCGTATTCACAGTCATTGTAGGTGAAGCTCAAGCGCTCTTGTGGGCGTGCGCCTATTTCGTCACGCCAACGAATAGCTGCATTTTTTACTTTTACAAATGTCAAAGACGAATACAAACCGCCAATATGTTCAATCGGAATGGCTAAACCACGTGAACCAAAAAGTGGTGTGGGCAGATGCACCGACAATTTTTCAAGGCGTTCATGCGTCAAAGGCAGTTTTTCGACTACTCTAAGTGAGTCTTTTTCAAAATAAACATTCTCTGATTGATAACTATTACTGTGACAGCCCCCCTCAGTAATTTCGACTTCTACGAGGTCTCCAAGGCGAATATGACGCACCCAATGCGCTGCTAATTCCCCAAAATCGCTTTGTGAAATGGGGCGAATCCATTGAGGTTGATGTTGTGCATTTTCAACCATACGCAAACGACCGTCTGCGCCACAGCGTAGCTCGACACCTGCAATACACCGACCGCTGTACTTGCGGCTATTTGCAAGGCAGACAAATAACTTTCTCATTGTATTTGGCTTTTAAATCGTTGAATTTTAGAGTAAAATCATGTCAAATGAATAATCTCAATGTCGTTGTAACGGTGTTGGAAATATTCGGCAAGAAGGCGGCGGTGGCATTGTTCAGGTGTATGTTCACTACAAAGCAAGCAATTTTGATGCAATTCAGCAACATTTACTTTGTTTGCAATTTTACGCACATCGAGCAAATTCAAGTATTCAATTTCGTATTCAGACCACGAAATTTTTTTATTGCGATAGTTGGCAAGTAGGTCTTTGGTCGGTGCAAAATCCAGTTGGTGCTTGTAACCCATGTGTCCCACAGTTTTAGAGAAAAATGCCAAATCATCGGCTTTTGCAAACCCTGACAGTTGCGACGTGTTGTTGGCACGCGTATCCACGATGCGTTCAACAGCGTTGTTTTGCAAAAGTGTAAAGAATTTTTCGGCAGATTTGCCCGTAAAACCTATGGTGTATAATTTTATCATAGTCGTTCATCTTGTTCGTTGTCATCGGTTGGAGACCAACCAATGCGTTGATTTCGGAATCGGTGTGCTGTTTTCAGTTGCAGTTCGGTTGTAACATCTGGTTCAAAAATCGTTGGTTTCGGTAGTTTTTTAGCGTATTTCTTCAATAATTCTGCTTCCAATTCGGCATTTTCTTTCAATGATTTGTCTTTCAAAATGTGCTTTACGGTGAATCCTTTGTCAATTAAACCTACTGAAATCATGGAAAATCGGTGGCAGTCCAGAGGTTCTGCTTCGGAACACATCAAAGCGATGCGATAGCCATTTTTTATGCCTTTTTCCAATCTGTTGACCCCCTCAGTAAAAGCAGGAGTTTGGCGAAATTTTTCAAAATCCACTCGGTTTTCATCATCAAATACTGAGGGGTGGTTTTGTCTTGCTCCAAATTCGCGTTCAAAATGTAAATACATCACTTGTCTGTTGCGCAGGTAATTCATCAACGGTTCTTTGTTGAACTGTGGATTGTATCGGCTTGTTGCTACGCTGCGGACATCAACGACGCAATTGATGCCATGCGTTTCGAGTAATTCGGCGAAATACCCTATCGGATGCGTCGAATGTCCGACGGTGTAAATCACTTTGTCTAACATTATCTTTATGTTGTATGATGAAGCAAAAGTAAAGTTTGATTTTTTAATTTCAAAACAAAATTGCTATTTATTTTCAATAATAAAAACATTTTATTTTTAATTATCAATAAAAAAAATCAATTGTTAGGTTTATATAAGAATAAAAACGGCTTGTTACAGACGCAACAAGCCGTTTCTATTCTTAAAAGCCCCCCTCAGTATAAAAGGTTCAAATGGTTGTTTTTTACATTTTCACTACTCGTTTCACAAACCTATGTTTATCATTTGAGAATTGTAAAAAATAAACACCACTGGCTAATTCCTGCAAATCTAATGTCTGAATTGTTTCGCGTGTCAGTGCAATTTTTTTCAAAATTTGCCCATTTATATTTGAGACAACTAATTGATAATCAGTCTTTAATTCGTCTTTAAAACTCAAATAAAGCATGCCTTCTGTCGGAATCGGAAAGGCTGTTAAGATGCCATCTTTATCGCCTAAGTCTTTTGTGCCAACGACAAAAATAGTGACTTGCCGCGTTATCGCTGCCCCACAATAAGCGTTTAAAGCTTGAAGCGTTACATTGTAGTTGCCATTTCGAGCATATATTTTATTCGGTGGCGTAGGCATTGTTGAGTTTGTAAAATCACCAAAATCCCACTGATAAGAATTTGCATTAGTTGATTTATTCGTGAATTTTACCATTGTATCTGTCACAGCAAATTCAAAATCTGCGCTGGGTGAAAGCTGAACTTTAATATAATCAGGCTGTGTTGTTTCATAAATACCTGCCGAATTCGAAACTTTTAACGAGACCGAAAATGTTCCGATTGAATTATAGGTTATACGCGGGTTTGGCAAATTGGAAGTTGAAGGCGTGCCGCCTGGAAACGACCAAGCCCAAGTTGCTACATTCGTCGCATTTTGACCCGTGAACTGTATAACAAAAGGCGTACATCCCTGTACTTGATTGGCTGAAATGGTGGCTGATGGACGATTTAAAAGGATGATAGTGTCTTGGCTTGATGTCGTTCCACAATTATTTGAGGCTGTTAATTTGACAATAAAAGTCCCACCTGTCGCATAAGTGTGCTGCGGACTTGCTTCTATGGACGTTGTTCCATCGCCAAAATTCCAAAGAAAAGAGGTTGCGCCGATAGTCAAATTATCAAAATTAACGGTTGGATTATTGCCATTTTGGATTTTTCGGAAACTTGCCGTCGGTGCTGTATTGACACGTATATAACCTACTTTGGTAATTGTATCCTTTCCATTTGCATTTGTCGCGATAAGTACGACATCATAAGTACCTGCCGTAGTATATAATACTGAGGGGTTGATTTCTGTCGAAGTAGAAGGGCTACCACCAGGAAACAACCATTTATAACTTACTGTATTGTTTGATGTTGTGTTGGTAAACTTAACATTAGCAGGTGTACAATAGCTGGTTGTTGTGGACTCAAACGATGCCTTTGGTGGTGTGTTGAGTCTTATACGCACTGTGTAAATCGCTGTATCGCAATTGTTTATGGTGCGTAATGTCACATCATAGTCTCCTTGTAAAGCATAAGAAATGGTTGTATCACGGTTTCTGCTTGTACGCCCATCGCCAAATGTCCATATAAAAGATGCGCCATTTGAGGAGGTATTAATGAACTGAACCGTGTTGTATGTAATATTAGCCGTAAATAATGACACTGGCGCAGGCAAAATATTGATACCCACTTCTTGTGAATTGACCGAGTTCGCCTGAGTACAGCCACTGGAAACGACACAGCGAAATAAAAACGGATTCAATGTCGTGCGCGGTTTATTGATAATCAAAGTCGGTGTGCCAACGCCAATAAAAGTCGTATCAGGAACGATTGTGACAAAACCACTGCCTTTGTTGATTTGCCATTCATAGCGTAAATTTGTACCATTCGCCTTGACTTTAAAAGTCGTGTTCTGGTATTCACAAATCTGAATGGCTATGGGATGTTGTACAATTTCAAGCTTACGTGTGACTGTATCCGTTGATTGTATCAGTTTGAAATTGGTTAAATTTTGAATAAGCCCATCAGCCCCTTTTGTTGCACCTTGAGATTGACGGCTGATCGCATTTCTTCCTGGTGTGCCCCCTAACAAAGTTGATGTAACACCCGTAGCAGTTGATAACATGATGCGACCGCCTGCTCCGCCACCACCGGGACCAAAATCATATTCTTGAATACTGATGGTATTTCCACCTTTACCGCCATTGGCTTCAATGTTGACTGTACCAACGGTTTGATTGGCTAAAAGTATAACAGTCCCTCCTGCGCCACCGCCAGGTCCACCATCTGAAGTATTATGAGGTCCACTTTCGCCATTGGCAGCAATTGTTTTGCCATTACCTGTAAGGACATTGGTCTTGACAATGACGATGCCTCCTCCGCGACCACCATGATTGTCACTGTTTTCACGATTGTGACCTGCACCGCCACCGCCACCAAAAAAGATTCTGTCTGTCGTGGTCGAAGAAATAAAATTGCCGCCGCCGCCTGGATAATCTCCAATGCAATTTCTGATAACATTCACATGGCTTTGTTTACCACCGATACCACCTTCTGCAAGATGCCCGCCGCCGCCGCCGCCAGCTTTGTGGTTGTTACCACCGCCGCCGCCATTGGCTTGAGGCGCACGACCGCATTCCTTCCCAGAGATGATAGCCGCTATGCCTTCACCTTTGGGCGCACCATTTTGTTTAGATGTTGTATTAATATCATAGTAATAACTATTATAAAATTCAAGCGCATCACAACTGGAATAAGCCTTCACTGCACCACCTCTAAAGCCTGTTTCAGAGGCAATAATAGGTGCATTTAGGGTCAGATTCGTTGCTTCAAAAGCAATAATTCCGCCCGATTGACCATTCCAAGGCTTGGCTCGTAAAGTATCTGTAACAACGGCATTTGCAAAAAACGGGTATGTGACAATTTGGATAGCAGCCCCTGTATTGTACTCATTTTTGAGGTATAATCTCAAAAATATCGTATTAGCAGCCACACTATCAACGAAATTGACCTCATACTTACCGACATCCCGTAGGTCGTCAATATTACCAAAATTGCTGCTGTTTGATGAGTTAATGGCTGCCCCGTTCATTTGACAGAGGATCAAACGAGTACCTTTGCTAAATCCAGCCGTATCAGAAACCGTCAAACGAGCGTCGCAGACATCAAAGGCTGTGACCTGTGCGTAGCGATTAATAACTCCTTTTATCGAGTCTCGATTTGTCTGAGCATTGGTAAAAAAAGTCGTAAATAGTAGAAATAATGAGAGAACTGTTTGAAAATGAAGTTTCGTCATGCTTTAACAATATCTGTTTTAGTCGTTAGACCATTGAAATTAGGTGGTATTTAAGAGCAAAAAAGAAAAGTAGAAATGCAAAAGTAGTTTATACTTTTTTTTATTCATTTTTTTTAACATTTTGACAATGTTATTACGTAAATTATACCTTTCTGTTGCTAATATTTGGGCTTGAAGCTTAGTTTTAAAGCCTTTTTCACAACTTTTCGGCATTAATTAAGCGTGATATTTCACAAACTTTTACAATAAAATTAATCTTTTTGAAAAAACAGTTTGACAATATCAAATAAGCATCTATATTTGCACCGCCTTTGGAAGAAAGGGCAGTTTTTAACCCATACGGAGGGATGGGTGAGCGGCTTAAACCACCAGTTTGCTAAACTGACGTACGGGTAACTGTACCGAGGGTTCGAATCCCTCTCTCTCCGCAGGTTCGTG
>JAYTMI010000444.1:0-4323 GCA_043728625.1 Saprospiraceae bacterium
AGATTAGTGCCAAATGCGGTGCTGTTTTTCATAGATTCGGCGGTCGCTTTGCCTATGCCATTATCTGCTACTTTTAAGCAAAGCTGCTTAGTTTCATTTAACCCAAGACTCAACGTTATAATACCCCCCTCAGTATTTGGACCATTTTTAGGAAAGGCGTACTTCAACGAATTCGTTACTAACTCATTGATAATCAAACCTAAAGGAATCGCCGTATCTACATCTAAATGCAAAGTTGGCACGTCGTATTCTATTCTTACATGGTCATCATCTTCGTAGCCAAAAGAATCCAACAAAGTATCGCCTAAATTCTTCAAATAGTCTTTCATTTCAACGGCTGCCAAGTTGTCGCCCATATAGAGTTTTTGATGAATCAAACCCATTGCCTCCACACGGTTTTGTCCTTCACGGACAGCATCAAGTTTGAGCGTATTTTATGGCTTCTTTATAGGCTTGGGCAAGGTTATAAAGCTGCCTAACCTTAGCCGTGTCATCGGACAAGTTGGCGATAAGTGTAGCATGTTTGTCTAAAGTTGGGTTTTGTGCGTCCCCCTCAGTATAAACAAGCAGAAAAAGAAAAAAGCAGGTAATACGTGTCATATTTGTTAGCTGTGTCGAAAGCCCCGATAACATGGTAGCCCATGTCTTGTAACCGGTCTTCAAGGTCGGCGGCGATAATTGGGTCATCTTCCACTATGAGTATGTTAATATTGTTGTCCATTTCTTGACATTTTAATTCGCTTCAAATATGTATGGTCTCTGTTTTAATGACCTCGTAAAATAAACTACTTTACTCTTTGGGAACATAGGCTTATGAACTACTTTGTCACATACCACTCCTTATAACGCAGCAATGCTTCTAAGAAATAATAATCTGCATACGTCAAAGGCGTATCCACTTCTGATTTTGCTGTTAAATGACCGACGCTGTGCATCAACAAAAAGCCGCCATTTGCACCTAATTTAGCGCGATATTTATTGGAAGCAAGGGAACGTATCATTTTTTCTGCTGCCGCCACATACTTTGCACGCTCTTTGTCTGATGAATAACGCCCTAACTCCAATAATGCCGAAGCCATGACCGCACCCGCCGACGCATCGCGCAAAGCATTGGGTATATTCGGTGCATTATAGTCCCAATAAGGTATCAAATCAGCCGTTTTGTTGGAGTGATTCAACAGATATTCCGCTATGTTTTTAGATAAATCCAAATAATGCAGGTCTTTTGTAAAACGATACATTGTTACAAAACCATACAAACCCCATGCTTGCCCGCGCGCCCAAGCAGATTCGTCAGCATAGCCTTGATGTGTGATTTTACGCTCCAATTTGCCTGTTTCTAAATTGTAATCTAAGACGTGATACGAGCTGTAATCGGGGCGAAAATGTGTTGCCATCGTTGTATTCGCATGGTTAATCGCTATTTCTTTAAACTTTGCATTACCACCGTTGTCTGTGACCCAACACAATAATTCGAGGTTCATCATATTGTCAATGATGACAGGGCATTTCATCTTTGCACTCGAATTCCAAGATTGAATCACCTTAATCGAAGGGCGATAACGGGTTGACAACGACATGGCCGCCGTGTCAATCGTCTTTTTGTCTTCGGGTCTTTTAAAAAGCCGATAGGCATTGCCGAAGCTGCAATACATCATAAAACCCAAATCGTGATTGCCTGTGTAGTGTTTTTCTTTTTCAAGAATATCCAACCGCCGTTGCGCTTCCGCTTTGATTTCTGGGTTCTTTGTGTATTCATAAATATACAACAAAGAGCCTGGGTAAAAACCGCTACACCACCATTTCGTGTCGCTCGTTTCCACTTTACCGTCTTTCAAGGCTTTGGGCATTCGGTCGGCAGGAACATTTTTCGCTAAAACTTTGTATTGCTTTGCCGCAAAATTCATTTGTTCATCAATAAGCGATGACATACTCTGTTTGCTGTTAGATTGAGCGATAGCGTTTGTTGTTAAAAAAATAACGCCAAAGGCTACGAATAAGACGTTTTTCATTTTGAATGATTTACGATGATTTATGATGTTTAAATACTTCTTGATTGTTGAAGCAAAGCTAAATGAAAAAGCCTTGAAAACAAGTGTTTTCAAGGCTTTTTATGGTTTTATACTGAGGGGGGTAGTTATTTGCTTTTCACTATTTTTTAGGTTTTATTGTTTTAGCTGCACTTTCAATTTGTTTAAGAAAATGTTTTTCGACTTCTGAAAGGTCGTTTTTTGTTTGTTCTTTGTATTTTTCATATTCTTCTTTGGCTTTATCAATCGCTTGTTGATGACTGATACTGCCTTTATGGTCTAAAATATTGTTGCCTGATATTTTGATAAATTCATCTAACCGTTCAATCCAATCACGCATATATATCGGTTTTCGGGTCATAATCAATACTCGTGGCATAAATATCCAAAACCATGCGCCAAAAGACTTTTTCGGAAGACCGAATATCCCGAATCCGTGCCAAGAGTTCTTGAAAATAATTACCACCGCCTGCTTGTTTCAATAGTTCATCATTCATTGTAAAGCCTTTTACAATGTATTCCCGAAGCCTTTGGGTTGCCCATTGCCGAAATTTTGTGCCTTGAAGACTCTTTACAAGATAGCCCACAGAAATAATGACATCTAAATTATAAAAAGTCGTGTCATACTTTTTGCCATCTGCGGCAGTTGTTCGGAATTCCCGAACAACTGAATGTTCTTCTAATTCATTTTCAGCAAATATGTTTTTGATATGTTCGCTAATGGTTGATTTGGCTTTTTGAAATAACTCACATAGTTGAGCTTGCGTCAACCAAACGGTTTCATCTTCCAAACGGGTTTCTATTTTGGTTAACCCATTTTCGGTTTGGTAGATAAGGATTTGACTGTTTTCCATAAAAGACTGTTTAATCTTAAAAAAAAGGGGTAATTTACAATTTTGTGCTTGTAATAGTCAGGCTTTAAATTAAAAAAGTCCTCTAAAATACTTTTAGAGGACTTTGTAGATGAAATAAAGAGGGGTACACGTTGACATAATCAGCAATATCATTAATTATTTAACCTTTGGAAATTAATCAGAAAGAATTCTTTATGCCATATATTATATTTATAGCAAAAATAGAAAAGTAGACGTGGTGGGAATCGAACCCACTCCTCCCTTAGTATCTTTGAGATAACCCTTTCTCGATAATCTTTATAAAAATTCCCGAGAGAGGGCGTTCATCCAGTGAACTTCACGTCTATTAGTTAATTCCTTAAATTTATATCGACTATAAAAAAGTGTTCTAAAAAATGTGTGTCTATTTCATTAGATAGTTTTTTAAGAAAATTATTATATCTTAAAATTTTATCTAATCGAAATTCACTACTTGTTGTTTTTTCTTGATTACCATGTGCAATATCATTTCTCCAATCTCTTATTTCGTCTAACTTTTGTCTAATTGACTTTGGGTTTTCTTCCTTAACATCCCATATCTTTTCTACGTCAAATAGTAAATCATTCAGTATATCTGGTATTTTCGATGCTTTAAAATTACTACTGTCTTTTGTGAATGTTGATAGCCTTTTAATGCCTTGTAAAGCAAAAATTTCGCTTGGAAATACAAATCCATTTTGCTCTATCTCTCTATGATATTTCTCAAATTTATTGATTTTTCCTTTATCAAAAGGGGTCTTTAATTTTACCAATTTAGAATCTGTTGGATTAAATTTTGTTATTTTCTGTTTTAACGTGTTAATTATTGCACTCTCTCCTCCATGAAATTGAATCACTTCGCTGATTAAATTTTGAAAATAAGCCTCAAAAAAGCTAAAAGAGGACAACAATACGTACTTACTTAAACTATTTTCTAAGATTGCTCGATGTCCCCATTCATCATTTTTCACGTTGCGTTTAAAATGAAATATTCTTGAAACTCTTTCAATTCCTGAATCATTTGGGAAATGTATACTTTTAGCAAGCTTGTATTTAAGTGGTTCATTTGGGGAATTTACATTTTCTACAGTTTTGATTTTTTGATATGTTGAAAAACCTTCTTCTTCGTCTTGAATATAGCGAACTACTTTTTCAAGATTAGGAACGGAAATACAAACGAGTAGGATGAAATTAAATAAGTCTTCCGATTGTTGTATCAATGTTTTATATGCTTCACTTCTATCAATCATTTTTTTTATCTTGAAAAGATTCCTTCAAGACACAAAACTACATTTTTCCAATAAATAAAAAACTCTTTTCATAAAAACTAAATATTAATTTGTTAGCACATTAAATTCAACATATCCCAACCAACAAAACCCCATTTATACTGAGGGGGCATTTCTTCTTCAAAGAGCCTA